>JAUZRO010000174.1 GCA_030950465.1 Candidatus Altimarinota bacterium
CATTAAAAATCAACAAAAAAAGAGAAAAAAGTTTATTTAAAACTTTTCTTCTCTTTTTTATATGTTTTAATAGCATTATAATATAATTTATAGCTATTATTTTTTCTAGATTTTTCCTGCTATCACGAAAGGAGCCATCAAAAAAACAAGATAAAAAAATCATATCATAAAACTAATACTCAAATAGGTAAAGCATAAGTTATTTGAACCAAACAAACACTTATTCAGATTATCAATAATATTTTTTTCATATTTTATATAATTATCTTTTTTACTATTGTGTTCAATTTAAAAACAAAAGAAAGTGTAATTTCTTACACTTTCTTTTAAAATCAACTCTTTAAATTAATTATTCTATTGTTATATTCAAACTATCAGTCACATACTGTATACAAATATTTTCTCAATTAGTTCATACTACATTACACACTTTTGTAGTATCATTAGAATTAAAAGCTTGATTTAATAATCATAAACTTGAATTATTATTATTTATAAAAAAATTGGTTAACTTATCTAAAGAATTTAAAGTAGCAGATAAATTAGAAATATTATTATAGTGTAGGTGTAAATTAACAAGATTAATTAAATTTCATATACTGTCTGGTATAGTTGTTAAATTATTATTCCTTATATTTAATTCTGTTAGGTTAATTAAAGTTCATATAGTTGAAGGTAATTCCGAAAGATTTCAAATACCAATAGTTAATATCTCCAAATTTATTAAAAACCCCAATTCTGATGGTAAACTTACAAATGAAAAACCATTTGAGGAATTCACTAATTCAATACTTACTAAATTGGACAAGTATCCAATTTCACTTGGAAAGATAGGTATATCATCACCATATTGAGAACCATTATAATAAAGTGATGTAGCAGAACACCATTGAGTTTTATCCATTGGTGTAGAAGATAGAAAAACAAAAGCTGTATTTAGGTTATCCTTTTCTTCATCTGACATACTTAAACAATCTGAATAATCTGGTCAAGAACTTGGATCATAATAAACAAATTTATTATTAACTACTTTCCAGAATTTTCATCAAACCTCATTAATATCAGATAATTTTACTAATTCTGTAATAAGTATTGTTCAACTTCATTCTATATATTCTTCTCATTTAAGATAAGATTTTAATTTAAGTGATGTTGTTTCTACATCTATATTTATTGATTCTAGTTCTTGTATTGGATTATTATTTTCATCTGTTAATATTCATAATTTATTTCATTTTGTAAATGGATATCTATCTGAATAATCTATTGCATGAGATTTATTTAAAAACCCCAACCCTTTATCGGGGGCTTTAAAATTTGCAACTACATCTTCACTTGGTTCTTCTAATAAAGCCATTAACTGAAAATATTTTTTATTTCTACAAAATCATCTGGAGTTGGTAAATCTTTTTTTGTTCTATATAATTCTAAAGCTTCACTCATTGATTTAAGTTGAGATATTCTATTTACATCTCTTGTTCAGGCTAAATATCAAGAAAATGAAACAAATCATACTGTAGCTAGAATTGCTAGTATTGTAATTACTACTATTAGTTCTACTAGAGTAAAAGCAGCAAAAACCCTAAATCCCTTATCAGGGACTTTTTTATTTATAGCCCCTAATAAGGGATTTAGGGTTTTTTATTTTATTTTCCATAATTTTTTATTAATATATAAAGTATCTATACAACTTTGAATTAAATCTTATTCTTTTAAGTAATAATTACAACTTTTAATTCAAACCTTTTGTAACAACTTCTTTTAAATCTGGAGATAAATTTTCTTCTAAACTAATTCTAAACAATTCTGTTCTCATTAATGTAGAATTATTAGGACATAATTTTTTCCAATCAATCAAAGTTTTTGATAGCCTTGAAGCTACCATTGGGTTTAATTTATCTAATTTTATGATAATATCAGATATTAATTTATATCAGATTCAATCTCTGCTATGAAATTTTTCTAAATTAAAATTAGCAAAAGTATAATAAAGACTTCTTACTTTATTTGGATTTTTTATGTCAAATAATTTATTTTCAGATAAATTATTAATAATATCAAATATATTAGAAAAATTAGATTTTGCTTGAATAGAAAACCATTTATCCATTACTAAATTATCATTTTTCCATTTTTCATAAAATTCTTCTAGTGATTTTTTTCTAATATCATTGTCTACTAAAACAATAGAATTTAATGCTCCCATTTCTTCTGTCATATTTGTGGCATTTTCAAATTGAGAATATGCAATTATATTAGATTGAGATGCAATTGTTATATATTTTAAAATTAAATTTTTTAAACTTCTGTTTCAAACAATTTCTATATCAATAGAATATTGTAGGGGTGCCCCTTGTAGGTACCCTGTTTTTTTGTTTAATTCTTTATATAAATTTAAAAAATCTTCTTCAAAAGTTCTTGAAATTATATCTTCTAAAAAATTTTTAATTTCAGAAATTACAACATAATCAATATTTTTTTCTATAATTTCAGCTATTTCTCAAACACTGGGCAATTTTAAAATTTCAGCTTTAAAAGAATTTGATAAATTATTTTCTTCTAAAATATATTTAAATAAATCTAAAAATCTTTGATCTACTTTATATTTTCCTAAATTTTGACATTCATAATTTTCAATAACAATATCTTTAATATATATTTGAAAAGCTTCAAATCTATTAAAATTATTAGTATCATATTTAGTTAAAAAATCTAATTTTTCTTCTGTAAAAGCATAATTTAATTTAATTGGAGCTGAAAAGTCTCTAAAAAGTGAAGCAATTGGATTTGTTTCAATATTTTTAATAACTAATCTATCTTGATAATCATCTAAAATAAAAGTTCAAGATTTTATTTCTTTTTTAGTTTCTCTATCTAATAATCAATATTTTATAGGAATTAAAAATGGTTTTTTTTGTCAGTCAGTTTCAGGAGTTTCTCTACAAGTTTGTCTAAAAAATAAAGTATAATCCTTAGTTTCTTCATCATAATTTGAAATAATATCAACTACTGGAGTTCCGGCTTGTTCATACCATTTTTTCATTTTTGACAAATCAACTTTATTCCCCTCTATTGTTAAGAGAGGGGTTAGGGGTGAGTTATTAGCTATTTCCATTGATCTTAAAAAATCTTCTGTTGTTACAGCTTGCCCATCAAAAGTTTCAAAATATAAATCCATTCATTTTCTAAAACCTTCTTCTCATAGAATAGTTTTATAAATTCAAATAACTTCAGCTCATTTACTATAAACTGTAGAAGTATAAAAATTACTTATTTCTTCATAAGAATTTGGCCTAATTGAATGAGCCATTGGACCTGCATCTTCCTTAAATTGTCAATTTCTTAATGCTCTTACATTTTGAATTCTTGTAACATCTCTATCATGCATATCAGAGGTAAATTCTTGGTCTCTATAAACTGTTAATCATTCTTTTAAACTTAATTGAAACCAATCACGGCAAGTTACTCTATCTCCTGTCCAGTTATGAAAATATTCATGAGCAATTACTCTTTCTACCCGTTTAAAATCCTCATCAGTAGCAGTATTTTCAGTAGCAAAACAAGCAGCAGAATTAAAGATATTTAATCCTTTATTTTCCATTGCACCAGAATTAAAATCATCAACTGCAACTATCATAAAAATATCTAAATCATATTCTCTACCAAACTTTACTTCATCCCAAAGCATTGATTTTCTAAGACTTTCCATAGCAAATGGAGTTTTTTTTATATTATGTTTTTCAGTAAAAATTTGTAATTTTACTTTTTTACCACTCATAGTTATAAATTCATCTTCAATATTTGCAAGATTTCAAGCAACTAATGCAAATAAATAACAAGGTTTTGGGAATGGATCTTGCCAAACTACAAAATGTCTATTTTTTTCTAAATCTCAAGAATCAATTTTATTTCAGTTAGAAAGTAAAACTGGATTTGTTTTTTTGTCAGCTGTTATTTTTACACTAAATTTAGTTAAAACATCAGGTCTATCTAAATAATAAGTTATTCTTCTAAAACCTTCAGATTCACATTGAGTACAATAAATTCATTTTGATTTATATAGTCCCATTAATTTAGTATTTTTTTCAGGTTGATTTTTTGTGATAATTTTTAATTTAAATTTATCTGGTGAGTTTAAAATAGTTAGTTTTTCTCCCTCAATTTTATATTCTGTTTTTTCTAATATTTTATCATCTAAAAAAATATCAACTAAATTCAATTCTTCTCAATCTAAAACTAATTCCCCTTTTTCTTCTGATTTTTTATTTCTATAAAAAAATGCTTCATTTTCTACCAATGTAAATTTACCAAAAATATCAAACTGTAAATTTATTTTTTCCACTAAATAATTTGAAACTTTATAATCAGCCAAATAAGTAACTTTTTTTTCTACCATTTTTTTTAAAATTTAATAATTATATTATTCATAGAATATACTTATTTTTATTTATTTTTCAATTTTAAAAACAAAAAAAATAATTTTTAAAATAATTTTTAAAAGAAGAGCCTTCTTTTAAACTTGCTTTAAAATAATTTTAAATTAAAATACAAAAAAATAATTATAAAAAATAAAAAAATGTTAGAATCTGAAGTGAAAATTATAGAAGAAGAAAAAAGTATAATTGAAAAATTATCTGAAGTGTGATTTACTGAATTGGAAAATATAGTTAACTCTGTTTTAGAAAAACATTGAGATTTTAATTATTATGAAATTCAAGAGGTTTGTGAGGATTTTTTATCTGAAATTCCTTTAAAAATAAAAGAAGTTACTAAATTAAAAAGATTAAAAAAATATGTAATTGCAGAATTTGAGTTAAATAGTTGAGATATTTCTGAAACAGAAAAAGTTGAAAAAATAAAACAATATTCATTACAAAATATTCCACAATATTTATTTAGCTGAAAATCAAAAATTAATTCAAATTTAATAAATATAGAAAACTTAGTAAAAAATATTTGATTAACTAATTTATTTGAGTGAGCTAATTTTAAAATAAATAAATGAGAAAAAATTGCATTAATTTGAAAAAATTGATCTTGAAAAACAACTTTATTAAAAATTATTTTAGCTAAATTAGAAAAAAACCTTGAAAAGTTCTGATTAGAAAATCTTGAATGAACTTGAACAATTACAATTGCTCCAAATTTAAAAATATGATATTTATCTCAAGATTTATTTTGGAAATCAGAAAAAAATACACTTAGACAAGAAATGTTACAAATTTTTCCTGAAATTACTAAAAAAATAGAAAGAT
>JAUZRO010000175.1 GCA_030950465.1 Candidatus Altimarinota bacterium
TAAATAAATATCTAATCTTTCATTTTCTATATCTAATTTAACTTCTTTTATGTACCAAGGTTCTTTTAATCATAGTGCCTGTAAAAATAGTTCTTTTTCCATTTGATTTTTATTATATTTTAATATATTATATACAAAAAATAAGTTATACATAATTGATTTAAGGAAGAGCCTAAAGATTTAAGGTCAATTGATGAAATTGCATTTTGACTATTTGTATATTCAGCTATTTTGTTATCTGAATTATTATCACTTGAAACATTAAAAATCCTCAATAATATTTGTGCCTCAGATAAATTTGTTTCTATATTTTTAATATCTAAAGAATTAAAAATATGAATACTTCTTAGAGTTTGTCATCAATTTACAACTTGTAAATTTTCTAATTTAACTTTAATTTTTTTATTTCAACTTACAAATTCTGTCTCTATTCAGGATACTATAAAAGTTAATCCATTGTTATAAATAAAAAATTTATTTGGTTCATTTTTTAAAGTTTCAGTTATATTATTGTTATATTTAGATTTTGTAACAAATCATCTAACATTATCAAATAAAACTGAAAAATCTAATTTTTGAGTAGATAATTTTGAGTAATCTTCAAGGTTATATTCATTTCTAAAATCTTTATTATTACAAGTGATTCTTACAATTTCTGCTAATGACAACCTAATTATATAAGATTTAGATGAAGATAGACTATCTTCTGTAAAAGACATTATTGCATCTTTATCTAAAATAATTTCAGCATTTATTGGTTCAGGTCTAATAGATATAAAATTAGAAATTTCTGTTAATCATATATTAATTACTTCTAAACCATATATACTTTCTAATATTTTTATATTTTCATCTTTCTCAAATTTAAAATCTTCATTACTTATTACAAAAAGTTGAATATTCCAAACATCTTTACTTTTTAATTTAAAAATAATTTTTTCTAATTCATCTTTCATTCTTCATTTTACTCAATCTAATTTTTCAGTCTCAATTATATTCAAAAATTTAAATGAATTAATAGCTTCTTTAATTTTAGACACTCAACTAGTAAAACTTTTTCTAAATTTAAAATTAAATAATTGAATACTATTATTATCTTCATCTATATTTATTGCATCTATTCATAAATCTTCAAAATTATTTCCAAAAAACTTAGAATTAAAATCAGAATCAGTTAAAATATCTAATATATCAGGGAAATCTTTTTTTCAAGTTATATTTTCTAATACAAAGAAATAAAAACCAAATCTTTCCTTATCTTTTTCTGATTTTATTTCTTTTTTAGGTGTAATTTCATTTAATAATAAATCATAATATTTTTTAGATTTTTGATTTATTATTTTGAAATTATTATTTATTGTCATACTATTATTTATTAAACTCAGCTTGTTAATAGAGGGCTTCAGCCCTTTGAAATATTAACACAAAATTTTAACCATTTATTAATTACTCCCCCAAAATCTCTCTCCAAAACTCCAAACTATTAATTTTCTCCCAACTGTCTTTAACTAAAATTTTAAACTCTTCATAATCATCATTTTCTGGAATAATTCATACATATTTATATTCTCAATTTTTTCATTCTACAAAATCTAAAGCTAACTCTGTAACATTAAATTTTGAATTAAATTCTGGGTCATTTTCTGCTAATAATTTATAGAAAAGTAGTTGCCTATAATATCTTCACTCTTCAAAAGATTCTTTTTTGTTTCAGTATCTATCAAGGCCTTTTATTTTTCATTCTGTTTTTATCCCTCAGGTTTTGTAGTCAATAATTGCAACATCTTCTACAAAAAGTGTAGCTTGCTCCCTCTCCTCCAAAGGAGAGGGTTGGGGTGAGGTTCCTATTTTTTCTACTTTATCAATTTTCCCTGTAATTCTGACATCTCAAAAAACTACATTTCTAGATCTAAAATTGTATTCTACTGCTTTTGATTCTCTTAAATTATTATTGAAAATTTCAAAATAACCTGTTAATCATTCTAATCATTTTTTTGTTAATCTATCTCTTTCTTCTGCTGTTAGAATTTGTTTACTTAATAAAAATAAAAAAGTTTCTGTCATATATCATAATTCAACTTTTTCACCTGTCATTTTCTTCATTGTAGCAAGTTCTAAAACCCTGTGATATACATTTCAAAAGATAGTAAATTCATTTCAAGTAAATGGATATTTAAAAACTACATTTTTCAAAAATTCTTTTGGATCTTCTAAAAATGTATTTAAATCTGTTGGAGATAATTTATAATTTTCTAAAAACTCTGAAATATAATTTATTTCTTCATTTCAAATTTTTATTAACTCTTTTTTGTCTCAAACTAATTGATTTTTTAAGATTCTAGAAATATCTTGTTCTAGCTCCTTCTCCCTCAAGGGAGAGGGTTGGGGTGAGGGCTGAATTCAAGTTTCAACTATAAATGGACTATCAATATATGGTTTATTTTCTTTTCAAGCTGGTCTTGTAAAAATTAGTTCTTTTTTTGCTCTTGTCATAGCTACAAAAAATAATCTTCTATCTTCTTGGTTTTGAGTTTCTTTTTCTATATTTTTAAGTTCTTTTTCATTTAAATCTTTAAATTGCAATCAACTTCAAGCAACTCAAAGTGGTAATTTTAATTTATTTGTAATAGTTTTTCATTCCCAATTTCAAGCAAAAGCTCATGGAATAAACACATAATCATATTCTAGTCATTTACTTGAATGAGCTGTTAGAATCTCTATATTTGAGTTAGTTTTTTTAAGAATTTGTCTTGATATTCATATTTTATATTTTGAATGCAAATCAAATTTATTTAATAATTCTTTTAGAGTTAAATTTTTATTATTCTCATTTAAAGATTTAATTTTATTAAATAATGTAAAAACATCTTCTAGATCAGAAAAATCTCAAGCATTTTCTATATACTCTACAATTGCTAGTTTATCTATAACTTTTTGAAATAATCTTGAAATTCAATATAAACCAAGTTCAGAATGTAATTCTAAAATCATTTCTCTAAATTCTATTATTTTATTATAACTTTTATATTTTTCTTCTAAATTAATTTTAAATAATGCTTGTTTTCAATCTTGTAGGGGCTCCCCTTGTGGGTGCCCTGATTCATCAATTTTAATTAAAATATCCCATAAATTATATTTAAAACCTGATTTACTATAATTTTTTCTATATAATTCTCTTGATAAAGTGATAACATCTATATTTTCAATATCTATTATATCTGTTCTGGTAATATTTAATAATTTTTCATCATTAAAATGAGGATTTTCAATTAATCTTAAAAAATCTAATATAAATTCAACAAAACTATTATTTAAAATATTTGTCTTTAATTTACTTTCAACCTCAATTCATTCAGATTGCATAAATTTAGTCCAAGCTTCAACTTCCTTATTACTTCTAGTAATTATTGCAAAAGTTTCATTGTTTTTATTTTTAGATTTAATTTCATCTAGTACAAATAATTTTTCTAATATTTCATCTTGTAAAATATAATATTTATTTTTATCAAGGTTTTTATATTCAGAATTTGCTATTAATTCTTTCTTTAAATCAGGAAGCCTATTTATTAATCTTTCAGAATTATTTTCTATTAAATTAGTAGATAAATCTAAAATTGATTGACTAGATCTATAATTATCTTTTAAAACTATAAAATTAGTTTCAGTATAATTAACAGAAAAATCAAGCATATTTTCTATATTTGCTCATTGAAATCTATAAATTGATTGATCATCATCTCAAACAACCATAATATTATTTTCTTCTCAAACACTTAGGATTAAATCCATAACTTTGTTTTGAGAATTATTTGTATCTTGATATTCATCAAGCATTACAAATTGATATTTTTCTGCAAGTGAGTATTTTAAATCTTCATCAACTTCTAATTTTTGAACTACAAAATTTATCATATCAGAAAAGTCATAAAGACTATTTTCTCTTAAATATTCTCCATATAATTTATAAATAAAATTTAGCTCATTTAGTTTTGTAATATGCTTATTAAAGGCATCTGAATCTTTTGTAGTTCTTTTTTCTAAATCTCTAATTCTTTTATTACTTTTTAAATCCTCTAATTTCTGATCATATTCTGCTCTTAATTCTGAAATTATTTTTTCAAATTTTTTAATTGAAACTCATTCTCATTTTAATTTTCAAATTCTATCTTTTATGTCTCTTAAATACATATATCTGTCAAAAGCTGTAAAAAGCTCAGTAATATTATTATTTTTTATATTTTCATCTAATATTTTAGTCAAAACCTCTAAACTTTCTATATCATCAATTGTTGAAATAGCCTTAAACTCAGCAAATTTTTCTGGATAACTTGTGATAATATCTTGAGAAAAACTATGAATAGTTGAAACTTTTACTTTATAAGCTTCTGTTCAAATAAATTTAATTAATCTTTTTTTGATAGCAACAACTCATGCTTCAGTAAAAGTTGTAATCAAAATATTCTCAGGATTTACATCAGTTTTTGCAATAATATTTGCAGTCCTCAATGCTATAATTTGTGTCTTCCCTGTTCAAGGCCCAGCAACAACCATAACTGGTCCATAAATTTGCTCAATAACTTCCTTTTGAGCTGGATTTAACATTTCATAATTATCTTTGAAAATTTGTTCTTGCATTGTTTTTTAGACTAAAAAAATAGATTAAATTAATTACAAGGGGCTAAAGCCAGCCTTGTTAATATGTTGTAATTTATTTTATATTTTTTATGTTCTATGTCAAAAGTTTTATATATTTGTTATATAAAACTTAAGCAAAAAATTTTGCTTTTTTAACACTATCTTGGTCCATTTGCAATTTACCTTTATGATTTTCAACAACTAAATATAATCCTTTTTCTAAAGCATATCTTTTGGTTTCTTTATTATCAATCACTCTTGCTCATAAAACTCAGTATAATTTTAATCCTGCATACCTTTTTTTAAGTAAATATTTTTCAAATTTAGGAAGAGTTTTTTCAACAAATTTGTCTATATGATTTTTAGTTAATTTTGTTTTTGTTTCTCAAACAAAAACTTTTGTTCAATTAATTCAAATTACATCAAATTCTGCAACTTGTTTTTTATTATCATAAGCCACAACATTTCTATTTATTGAAGTTATATTTTCTCATGCATCTTCAAACACATCAATAAAATTTTCTCAAACCAAATTTTCTGTTATCATTCATTGAGTATATCACATTCAGTCAAACATTTTTTCTAATTTTTTCATACTTTTATTTGCTTCTTTTCTTTCTTTTTCGTTTTCTTTAGCTATCTCTTTATTTTCTAACCTCATTTTATCTATAGCAATAATATTAGCCTCTGCCATTTTTATTAACTGCTCCATTTTTGAATTATCAGTCATATCTTTTTATTTAAAATTTAATATACCCAAATAGTATATTTTTAAACTTTTTTTTGTCAAAAGGTTTTAATTTTGATAAAATTTAAAGTAATTTATTTAGCAACATAAATATTTACCCTTCCATTATATTTTTCTTTTAATTGTTTTATTAAATCAGAAATATGAGCTTTTCAATAAACCATAACTCAAATTTTATTATTTCATAAATTATTAGACATAATATTAATAGAATATTTATTTCTATCTTCTATAACTATCTTATCATCTTTTTTTAATGAAGTATTAAAATTTTTAAAAGATTTTTCTATATCATTAAATAATGTCTCTATTGTAGTATCTAGAAAAGATTTTTTAGTTATTTTAATATAATTTTCAAAAGGCTTAAATCAAGGCACTTGTGAAAACATAAAAGCCATTATTTTATATTGTTTTTGTAAAATTGTAATATCTATATTTTTAAGTTTTTCAAATTCCTCTTTCATATTTTCAAATGATGGTTCACTTTTTCACTGTTTTTGCATTTCTTTTTCAAATTCTAAAAATATTGGATCTGTTTCAAGTCATTTTATTTCTTCTTGAGTTAATTTAAAATTATCTAAATTTACTCATAATAATTCATATTGTTTTAAAGAAAGATTCATCATATTATCCATGTTTTTAAATATTTCTTTTTCATTTAATTCAGCTTCATTATATTTTTGTTCAGAATCCATTTCTATATATTTTATTCATTCATTTTCTAATTTTTCTCATATTATACTAATACTATCTTTTCAAGTTTCTCATTCTAATCAAATATTATTAATTCAAAATTTATTATATAATATTTTTAATACAGATATTTCTGGAATATAACTTTCATCATCTTCAATAAGATCTTTTTTTCAAAACATTTTTACATATAATTCTTTTTCTTTTTTAGTACCCTGTTCTCAATGAATATCTCCTACAATAATAAAACTTGGAATTTTTTCACCAGTTTGTTCATCTATTTCTCATACATAATACGGAGGAAATAAAGGTTCAACTTGAGTTTCTGTAATAGAATTTAGTTTTGTAAATAATTCTTTAGTGGAAGAATATCAATCATCTATTTCTTCTGGCTTTTTTAAATCTGTTCTAGCCAATAAATATTATTCAGAATCTTTTTGTGGTTCTTTATAATTAAAATCTGGTTTTTCTAAAGATTTATTTTCTAAATCAATAGTTCTTCAATTCAAAACTACTTCTCATCATTTTCAATCTGATATTTTTCTTTTATTTAAAACTAACTTTTTTCAAGTATCTGCTTTCATATAATCAGCTGAAACCCATCAAGTAGCATTATTAGTTTTTATTTTTAAAAAAACTTTTTTTCAATTTTTAGTAGAAACTTCTTTTTTATCTAAAAATTCGACATTTTTATCTTCATTTAATTTTCAAATAACTTTTCAATTATCATCTCTAATTCTTAGATATGATCATTTATTATCATCAATATCTGCTTGTAAATGTTGTAATTTAGCTGAAGTTAAAGATTCTATAGTCAATTTACCATTATCAATTTTATCTTGAATTGTTCAGTCTACTTTTTCAATTGTACTAAAATTAAAATTGGCATTTTCAAAATTTCACATCTTTATTTTATTTTATTTAATTATAAATTTATAAAGATATAATATCATATAAATAAAAATATAACAAATTTTACACAAAAATAAAACTAAAAATTAATTTAGTTTTATTTTATCACAACATCAAATCATAACCTATAACTTATTTTTCAGGCTTTATTCCATTTGAATAAATAATATCAGTCTAAATTATAGTTTAATTGTTGAATAATTAAATTAACATTTTCACTATCTATTGTATAATATTGTAGTGATGTAATATTTTTTTTATTTCAGTCTTTATAGAAAATTATTTCTCAACTTGTTTTTTCTTCTACTTCATAATATGGAATAATTGTTTTTAAATTATTTAAGTCAAAATTCTTATTTAATAAAATATTATTTTTTTTATAAAATTCTGCTTTTTTTAATATTAAATAATTTTTATTTTTATATTTTTCTTCTAATTTTGTTAAATTCTCATTTACTAAAGAAATCCTGTAACTTAAGGATTTAGTTTTCAATATTTCTGGAGTAGTTTAGTAATCAAATCTATTTGCATATAATAAATCTTTAGGAAGTCCAAAATATTTATATTCATTAAACTCTTTAGTTGAATTTTGTCATATTGGATCATCAAAAGTAGGATCATAATATAGTTTTCATATTTTCAACCAAGCATGTCATATTTTTGGAAAATCTTGTGCATCAATTACATCTCATCTAATAATTCTTGCATCTTTTATTCAAGCAAATTTAAGTGAATATGAAGCTAATTTAGCATATCATTCACAGACTCAATTTTTATTTTTATAAGATAATATTCCTGAAAATATTTTTTTATCTGATATTTTAAAATCTTTAGTATATTCTACATTATTCAAAATAAAATTATATATTATTTTTATTTTTTCTTCTTTATTTTTATTTTTAACTAATTTTTGTACTTCTGATTTTAGTTCTATAAATAGATTATCTGTATCTCAAGTTAAATATAATTTATCATTTACTAAATCATCTAAAAAATCTTTTTTATCAACTATTCAATAAATTATATCTGAATTAATTAATTTAATTTTTGTGTGCTTTATAATAAAATTATATTTTTGATTTTTAGAATAATACAAAATAGCATTTTGTGGATTAATATTATTTTGTTCTAATGTTTTTAAATAAAAACCATATTTATCATCAAATAACTTATAATCTTTAAAATTATAACTATAAAAAGTATTCTGCTCTTTAAAGAATTTAGTTTTATAATTAATATCTCAACTAAAAATCTTTTTAGCTTGAGAATATTTAATTTTATTTATTCTTTTATAATTTTCTATAAAAAAAATATTTCAAATATTATTAATAGCAAATATTCATTGTTTATTATTATATTGATTAATATTAGAAGAGTTTACAGAATAATAATTAGTAAAATCTATTTTTTTTATTTCATTATTTTCTATAAATTCTAAATCTTCAGAAATTTTATAGTATTTTTTTCAACTATTTTTTATATAATTTGGAATAACAATTTTAGATAAATTATTACCTAAATCATTAATAATTTTAGCTTCTATAAATTTCTGAGAAATATTTTCTAAACTTAATTTATAATCTATTTCAAATATTTTTTCATTAAATAATACTAAAATATCATTTAATAATTTTTCTTTTTTAGAATTTAATTTTTTATTTTCTAAAATATTAGTAATTTTAGAATTAATATTTTCTAAATATATTATTTCTTTTTCTGGAGAATATTTTTTTTCTACTTTTATTAAAAAATTAGAAATAAGTTTTTCTATTTTTGGCTCAACTACATATTTAGCATCAGCTGAAATAATACTACATAATATTATTATAAATATTATTATTTTTTTTAAAATATTTTTTTTATTCATTTTAGTGTTTAAGTTATTCTGATAAATTAATATCTTTTTTATTATTTTGATGTATTAAAGTTGAAAGTGCTATTTTTAATTTTCATAATCTATGAATATAGTTAAATCTAATTTCTCATTTTCACTCATTATCTCATTCTGATAATATTTTTAAAGATCCTATATTAAATAAACTTTTAAAAAATCAATCTTTTTCAGTAGTTATAGACCTTATTTTTTTAATATCTAAAGATACTACTTTTCTTTTAAATAATCATTCTTGAACAAAAGATTCTATTTCATCTCTTGTAACAATTATAAAATCCATTTCAAAATCTATAAATCTTTTTAAAATTTTTATTGTAATAATTAAAAATAATATATTTATTATAAAAATTCAAATTGACCATCCAAAACTTATCATTTTATCTTCACCTGCTGTAAATAATATTATCATATTAATTACACTGATAAAAAATTGATATAAGAATATTATCATTGAATATTTTAAAAAACTTCCAAATTGACTCATATCTATTTTTGCCAAATCTTCTCTACATGTTATAAATTCTTTATAAGTCCAAAGGTTGGAAATTATTTTTTTTAAAAGAATTATTATCCATAATCCAATTCATAATAAATGTAATATTAGAAAAACATAAAAATATATTATATTTTCTGAATATTGAATATATAACAAATAAAGTAATCCTGAAAACAATCATAATCCAACCAATAAATTTATAAAAGCTTTATATAAAAATAATGGATGTCTTTTAATTAATAAAACATTATGATTTCAATATTGTTCTACTTTTTTTAAAAAAGTTTTTCAATCCAACCTTGTATCAAAATTTGATAAAATTTTCATAATACTGAAATGAATAAATATTATTTTATAAATATAGTATATTTATTTTTGAAGTTATTGCAAAAAAATAAAAAAACTAGATGTTAATCTAGTTAGTATTATAAGTTTTATATTTTTTCCCAACCTGCTAAATTATCATTTATAAAGTTATATACTTCTTTTTGTTGCAAATAAAAGTTATTTTTATTTTTAATAATTATTCATCAAAATTTCAAAGGGCTAAAGCCCTCTGTTGACTTTATATTATTTTTTTTAATATATTTTTGTAAAGCTTCAGATTTTAATTTTGTTTCCATAGAACTTGCTGTATTTCAATCTTTTGTATCAAAAATTCAAATTTTTCAGTCTTTATATTTTACAATAAAATCAGGATAGAAAGTTCTAGATTTTCCTTCACTTTCATATTCTACTCAAAAATAAACTTTATTACTAACTCAATTTTTATACCAATATTCTATATCAATATTTTTTTCTAAATAATTTTGAGCAAAATCAAGCTCTAAATTAGAATCTTTTACAAAATAAGCTGGAGTTTGAAAATACTTTTTAAAATCATAAATTTCAGCTTTTTCAGAAAAAACTTCAAATTCTAAAATAGAATAATCATAAAATTCTTTTGGAAATTTTCTATTAATTCTTTCTTGTCTTAATGGTTCAAAATTTTTAATTGCTTTTTTTACAATATGTTCAAAATAAGGAGAATTTGTTATTATAATTCTCAAAATTTCAAACTGACTTTTATTTTCAAATCATAAATAATGATTAAAAAAACTAAAAATTGATTGTTTCAAAATTCTTGATGATCTAGAAATATTTAATCAAGAGACAAATCACTCTAAGGTTTTTTGAAATATAAATTCAATAACTTTTTCATCAACTTTAGTTTCTCAAGTTTGTATTTTTTCAGTTATTTCATCTAATCAAATTAATCTATTTTCAAGTAAAATTTCTGATTTTACTTTTTTATTTAGATTTATTTGTTCATTTAATAAATCATAATTTTGTGAAAATAAATTAGTTATATTTCATCAAAATTCTTCAAAAAAAGCATTATAAAAAACTTTATGAAATTCTTCAGCTGGAGCCAAGTCATTATAATCTAATCTTTTTATATAAATACTATCCTCTAAAATAATATTTTCAAATTCATCTCTTTTTCTAGCTTGTTTAGTTCTTATATAAGAGCTAGCTTCTCAATCACTAATATTTATATCTCCAAAATTTGTAAAAACATAGGCTTTATTCAACTGTTCATTTTTATAATATTTTAATTCTGGCATTCTCATAATTCTACCAACAGTTTGAATCTCAAAAGTTATAGATTTGATTTCTCTAAACATAACCAAAATTTGAGCTCTAGGACAATCCCAACCAGTTGCAATTGCTTGCTTAAAAATCAAAACTTGAACTTCTGATTTCTCACTTGCAATATCATCTAAATTATCTGTTTTATCTTCACTTAAATAAACTGCTAATTTTCAATTTTCTCTAGAAATAGTATATTTTTCATCTAATAATTTTTCTACTTTTTCTATTTCAGTTTTTTCTAAAGGACTTGTTTTTTCTTTTGTTCAAGGAATGTTACTATCAACCATAATATTAATTAATAAAAATAAAGTTACTAACAACCAAAAAATCTCAACTTATCAAAAGTTGGGATTTTTTTTACATTTCAGGCAATAAAACATCTCATCAAAATAAACTTAAAATAGCTGAAAAG
>JAUZRO010000176.1 GCA_030950465.1 Candidatus Altimarinota bacterium
ATTTAACTTCTTTTATGTACCAAGGTTCTTTTAATCATAGTGCCTGTAAAAATAGTTCTTTTTCCATTTGATTTTTATTATATTTTAATATATTATATACAAAAATTAAGTTCTACCTAATTGATTTAAGGAAGAGCCATAAATAAACTATTTGATTCTTTAATTTCTTTAAATTCACTTATAAAATCAATTTCTAATCATTTTTTTAAATCTTCTATTTTTATATTTTCAGAACTTAATTTATTAAATTCTTTTGTTTCATAAAAATCATTTAAGTTTTGTTCAATATATTCCATTTTTTCTAAACCATCTATTTTTCAATCTTGTTCTTTATATTTAACTAAAAAAAGATTGTATTCTGTAAGTCTTTCTGTTAAATTATCTCAAAAATCAAATCATTCATTTTCAACTTTGATTATTTGTTTATAAAATCATTTATTAGAATTTTTAATTCTAATAGGCATATATCAATCTAATTTTAATTCTGATAATATTTTATGCTTTATTTCATAATCATTTTTATCTTTTTGTTTTTCTACTAAATTAGCAATTTCTTTTGATATTTTTTTTATTTTTTCAAATGATTCTTTTTTCTTTTTTTGATATAATTTTATATTACTTTTTTCTATTTTTCAAATTTTATATTTTTTTTGTAATTCTTCTATTTTTATTTTTGAATTATATTTTTTATAGTCTCTAATAAAACTCCAAATCTCCCTTCTTTTTTCATTCTCCAAATCATCAACTAATTCATAAAGTTTTTCTTGTTCATCTTCTATTCATATAGAAAGGTATCCTGAAACATTAGTAGTTCAAAATAAAGTAATAACAACAAATAATAATAATATAATAATTCTCTTAAACATAAATTCTATTTTAATAAATAATGTATTTATATAATATATAAAAATAGATTTTAATCAAATAAAAAAAATCTAATTATATTTAGATTTTTTATTACTATCAACCAAAAACTAAATCAAGTTCAGGACTAATAAAGTTAAAAAATAAATTATGTCCTGAACTTAAAATAAAGTCCAGTCAGGATAAAAAGTATAGTTAATTATGACTGAACTTGAATTATTAAACGTTACTATATCAGACAAGAGCTAAAGACCCTTATTTTTACTTTATGCTTGATAGTAACCATTTTTTTTATTTTAATTAATATTTAAATATTCTTAATTCTTCATTTTGTTTTAATTTATTTATCAATATTTCTGTATGTAAATACAAAAATACTTGGCTCCTTTCGTGATAGCAGGAAAAATCTAGAAAAAATAATAGCTATAAATTATATTATAATGCTATTAAAACATATAAAAAAGAGAAGAAAAGTTTTAAATAAACTTTTTTCTCTTTTTTTGTTGATTTTTAATGTA
>JAUZRO010000177.1 GCA_030950465.1 Candidatus Altimarinota bacterium
TCTGCACAAAATGTTTCATCAGAAAATAACTGAGCTTTTACTTGAGAAATTTCTGTAAATATGCTTTCTGATTTAAACTGTAAATATGTTATTTTATGACATTCTGAAATTAGAAAAAACTTATTAGAAGATTCTAAATTAATTAATAAAAAAGCTGAATTAGTTATAAAAAATAATATTATTCCAATAATTTGTATTTCAGAAAAAGAACAAATTTTAGAAATAAATAAAAATATTTTAGAATCTGAAATAATTATTGCCTATGAACCATTATCTGCAATATGAACTTGAAAAATTTCAAGTTTAGAAAATATATCAGAAAATATTAATTTTATTAAAAGTAAATTAAATAATAAAAAATCTAGAATAATTTATTGATGAAGTGTTAATTCTAAAAACTGTTTAGAGTTTTCTAAAATAGATAATTTAAATTGATTTTTAATTTGATGAGCAAGTTTGGAAGTTGATAGTTTATTAGAGATAGTAGATTTTATAAAAAAATAGAAAAAGTTTTTAAACTTTTTCTATTTTTTTATAACCATTATTTCAATCCATTTTTACATACATAATTTCCAGTTTTGTTCATAAAACTTCTTCAATTAAATCTCTATATTCTATAAAAGATTTAGGCCTATCTTCATAAACTGTAATTTTACTAGGAATAAATTTTAATTTATAAATAATATATTTTATTAATTCTAGAATTTTTTCTTCTCAATTTTTAGTAATTACAAAATTATACTTATCTAAATCACAAGCAATTAATTTTGCAACTTGAAATTCATAAATTCAAGCAGTTAATACTAAATCATATCTTATATCAAACTTTTCTAAAATATTTTTAGGAAAATTTTTATTTAAATAATATTTTTTAATATAATTATTTATTCATCAATTTTTTGCAATTGCTTTTGGTCATAAATCTCATCTATTTTCTCTTAAATATTGTTCTTTTTCTAATTGTTCATCTCTTGAGAATAAAGTATAATCAAAATCAGTAATATTTATTTCAATATCTTTTTTGTCTAATTTTTTAATTTCATCAAACCAATAATCAATAATATAATTATTTGAAGTTAAATTTTTTAGTTTATTTTTCATATTTTTATATATAAATTT
>JAUZRO010000178.1 GCA_030950465.1 Candidatus Altimarinota bacterium
GAACTCTTGATAAAATTGTTTCTAAAATTCAATTTTCTCAAGTATTTGTTAAAAAAATTATATTTTGAATTCAAGGTTCTTCAAAAAATTTTAAACAAGAATTAGCTGATTGTAAAGTCATTCTAGAAACATTGTCAATAAAAAATATTTGAAATTTATAAGGTGTTCCTAAATCTCATTTTTTAATAAATTCTTTAATTTCTTGTATTTTTATATTTTCTCCATTATCTTCTAATTTTATTAGATTAACTTTTGGAATTTCAAATTCACCAAAAAGATCAAAAATTATTTCTTTAACTTTTAAATTCAATAATTCAATATTTTGTCATATAAATAAAAAAGGAGATAATTTTTCTCCTTTTTTTATTTTTTCTATAATCTTATTTTTCATCATACATATTATTTAGAAATCTCTTTTGAAACATCATTTACATCTCATTCAACACCTAATAATTCATTTAATAAATTATTTGCTTCTTCTTCTTCAGAAGTCATTTCTATTTTTTCTTCAACCTTAACCTCTTCTTTAGTTCATAATAAGGGATCAGGATTTTTTTCTGTATTTTCTACTTCTTCAGTTTTTTCCATTTCTTTTATAACTTCTTCTTCAGTTTTTATTTCTATATTTTCAGTTTTAGTATCAGATAAGTCTAAAACTTCTTCAATAATTTTTTTATCAGCTTCATCTAAAACAATTTTTTCTTCACCTTTATTTGTACAAGAAACAAACAATATAGATAAACTTAATAATATTAGTATTTTTTTCATTTTTATTTTATTAATAATTAGTAATTATATTTTATTGATAAATTAAGATAATGCAAATAATATTTGCTAAAATTTAATATATTAATATTATATACTTGAATTAAATATAATAAATAAAATAATATGACAAATATTCAAATAATAATTTTTCTCTTATCAATAATAATTTTCATTATTTTAATAATTTTTATAAAAATATTTTTCTTTAACAAAGAAAGTTTAGAGAAAAATAATAACTCTGAATTAATAAATAAATTAATTTTAGAAAATAAAAATTCTCAATTAAATTTTTTAAAAGAAATATTAAGAGAATTTTGAACTTTTAGTTGAAATATTAATGAAAAAATAAACTCAAAATTTAATAAAATTATTGAGAAAAATAAAGATTCCGAAATTAATTTAATTAAAAATTTAGAAAATTTTTTAGAAAAATCAGACAAAAAGTTAAAAAATAATTTAGAACAAATATCAACCAAAGTAGACAAAAAGCTAGAATCTGGTTTTGAAAAAACAAACAAAACTTTTCAAAGTATAATTTCAAGATTGGCTAAAATTGATGAAGCACAAAAAAATATTGATAAATTAAATACAGAAGTAATTTCTCTACAAAATGTTTTAACAGATAATAAAACAAGATGAATTTTTTGAGAAATACAATTACAAAGTATTTTAGAAAATATTTTTTGAGAAAAAAATGACAAATTATACCAAATGCAATATCATTTCAAATCAAACAATACACAAGTTGATGCTGTAATAAAAACAACTAGCTGATTAATCTGTATTGATGCAAAGTTTCCACTTGAAAATTATAGAAGAATGAATGATAAATCTTTAGATGATTTACAAAGAAAAGAAGCTGAAAAATTATTTATAATATGATTAAAAAAACAAATTATAGAGATATCTAGTAAATATATAATTTCCTGAGAAACTCTTGAACAAGCTTTTTTATTTTTACCTGCTGAAGCAATTTTTGCAGAAATAAATGCATATTTTCCTCAAATAATAGATTTTGCACAAAAAAATAATATTTCAATAGTTTCCCCAACAACTTTAATGGCAATGTTAACAATAATAAAAAATGCCATAAGAAGTTTAGAAACTCAAAAACAAGCACAAGTTATACAAATTGAATTATCTAAATTAAGTGAAGATTTTGGAAGATTTGAAACAAGGTGGAATAAATTTACAAAAGATTTTAAATCTGTCTGAAAAGATATTGATGATATTGATATCACGAACAAAAAAATTATTTCAAGATTTTGAGCAGTTGAAAGATTAGAATTAGAAGAAAAATAAAGAAATGAAAAATCTTGGCTCCTTTCGTGATAGCAGGAAAAATC
>JAUZRO010000179.1 GCA_030950465.1 Candidatus Altimarinota bacterium
AAAGAGAAAAAAGAAAAAATTATAAAAAATATATTATTGATAGCATATAGTTTAATAATATGATATATTTTATCTGTAGCTTTTCTATTCTATGTTGTTATGTAAGTTTATAATAATAAATATATTAAAATTTTTTATAAAAAAGAATATTTCTTTTAATTTTGATAAAAACTTTTTTTATAAAATAAAAAATATTGTAAATAATTGAATTTAATAAATAAATAAAAATAATGTTAGAAAAAATAATAAAAAGTATCTTTTGAGATGAAGATAAGAAAAAAATAAATAATTACAGAAAGGATGTTGAAAATATTAATAAAAAAATAAAAGATTTTAGTTATTTTAATATAGATGATGTACAAAATAAAACTAATGAATTAAAAACTAGATTTATTTGATTAAATTTTGAAGAGATTGAAGGTTCTAAAAAAATAAAAGAAATTTTAAATGAAATTAAAATTGAAGCTTTTGCTAATGTTGTAAAAGCATGTCATAATATAAAATGAAAAACTTTTATATTAAAGAATTGAGAAGATTTTTTATGGGACATGATACCTTATGATGTTCAACTTATTTGAGCTTTATGAATACATGAGTGAAATATTTCAGAAATGAAGACATGAGAAGGTAAAACTTTAGTGGCAACTTTAACTGCTTATTTAAATGCTCTTACTTGAAATCCTATTCATATAGTTACAGTTAATGATTATTTAGCTAAAAGAGATTCAGAAGAAATGTGAATTTTATATAAAACTTTATGAATGTCAGTTTGATTAATAATGTCAGATAAAAATGATATTGATAAAAAAGAAGATTATAATAAAAATATTGTTTATATAACTAATAATGAATTATGATTTGACTATTTAAGAAATAATATGGTTGTAAAAAAAGAAGATAAATTACAAAGTAAACTTTTTTATGCTATTATTGATGAAATAGATTCTATATTAATAGATGAAGCAAGAACCCCCCTTATTATTTCAAGTCCAGAAAATGAGGCAACAGATAAATATGAACAATTTTCATTAATTGTAAAAAAACTAGAAAAATGAGTTCATTTCAAAGTTAATGAGAAAGATAGAAATATATCATTAAATGCAGAATGAATTAAATATCTAGAAAAGATTTTTAATATAGAAAATATTTATATTTCAACTCATTTTAATAAAATTCATCATATAGAAAATTCTCTTAAAGCACATTTTATTTTTAAAAAAGATAAAGATTACTTAGTGGTTGATAATGAAGTATCAATTATAGACGAACATACTTGAAGAACTTTAAAATGAAGAAGATATTGAAGTTGATTACATCAGGCAATTG
>JAUZRO010000018.1 GCA_030950465.1 Candidatus Altimarinota bacterium
ATTAAATATGATTATTACAATAAACAAATGTGAAGTTTATTATTTGAAAGATATAAAATTCAATAATTTAATTAAAACTTTAAAAAACACACTATGAAAATAAGAACAAAAGCTCTAACTTTTAATGATGTATTATTAGTACCTCATTATTCAGAAGTTTTAAATAAAAATTAAAAAAATAATATTCAAAAAGAATTTGATAAATGGAATAAATTAAAAAAAGAGATTGATATTAAATCTGATTCATGATTTATTCCTAGAGTTTGAGAAATATGGCATATTAATATTCGAATTAATATTTGAATAAATATTTGAAATGAATCTTTATGAAAGTGAGATGAATTTAAAAGAGCTGTATTAGTAATTAAAAAATTATGAAATATGTTTTTTTGTTTTTCAATGACTACTAAGGGGAAAGATAATAATCTTTTTTATATAAAATTATCTAATGATTATTTTAATAAAAATTCATATATAATTAAATCTCAATTAAAATCTTTAGATAAAAAAAGATTTATTAAGAAAATTTGAATATTATGAAATAAAGATTTTTATGAAATTAAAAAAGAACTAAAAAATTTTATTTTTTAATCCTTATCTTATTTGCCTAATCTAATAAAAGATTAGGAGGCGGGACAACAAAGAAATAAATCTTTGAGGCAATTTGTAAAAATAGTATAGCATAAAAAAATAAAAATACAAACTTAATTTAACTAAATAAAAAACACACTATGAAAATAAGAACAAAAGCATTAACTTTTAATGATGTATTATTAGTACCTCATTATTCAGAAGTTTTACCAAAAACTGTTAGCCTAAAAACTAAATTGACTAAAAAAATAGAAATAAATATTCCTTTTATAAGTGCTGCTATGGATACAGTAACAGAAAGTAGAATGGCAATTTCTTTGGCTAACTTGTGAGGAGTTGGGGTTATTCATAAAAATATGGATGAGGCTTCTCAAATTGAGGAAATTAAAAAAGTTAAAAATGCTGAAGTTACTGGAGAAAATGCAGTAACTGATGATGATTGAAGATTATTAGTAGCTGGAGCAATTTGAGTTTGAATGGTAGAAAGGGCTAAAAATATGCAAGAAGCTGGTTGTGATATTATAGTTTTGGATTCTGCTCATGGTCATTCTAAATGAATTATTGATACTGTAAAAGCTATAAAAAAAATTTGTGATGTGCAAATTATTGCTGGAAATGTTGCTACTCGTGAAGCTGTAAAAGATTTAGCTGAAGCTTGAGCTGATGCTGTAAAAGTGGGTATTGGCCCTTGAAGTATTTGTACAACTAGAATAGTTGCTGGAGTTGGTTTTCCTCAATTATCTGCAATTGCTGATTGTGTAGAGGAAGCGCATTCTTTGAAAATTCCATTAATTGCTGATGGATGAATTAAATATTCTTGAGATGTTGCAAAGGCTTTAGCTGTTGGAGCAAGTACTTGTATGATGTGAAGTGTTTTAGCAAAAAGTTTTGAATCTCCATGAGAAGTTTTTGAAAAAGACTGAAAGAAATTCAAAGCATATAGATGAATGTGAAGTATTTGAGCAATGACAAAAGGTTCAAGTGATAGATATTTTCAAACTGGAACTGCTGCTGATAAATTAGTACCAGAATGAGTTGAGGCTATGGTTGAATTACAAGGGAGTGTTGAATCAATTATTTTTCAATTTGTATGAGGTTTAAGGTCTTCAATGTGATATTTAGGAGCAAAAGATATTGAAACTTTTTGGAAACATGCAGAATTTGTAGAAATCACAAGTTCTGGTTTAGCTGAATCACATGTTCATGATGTAACTATTATTAAAGAAAGTCCTAATTATAAATAAAAAATATAATAAATAATGGCTCTTTTCGTGATAGCAGGAAAAATACCATCTAAATTTCAAGTTTTTTCAAACAAAATCTAGCAGTTAATTTTTTGATATACATAACTTTTGAAGAAAATCAGTGTGAAACTCTTTTTGCAACTTTACATAAATTAT
>JAUZRO010000180.1 GCA_030950465.1 Candidatus Altimarinota bacterium
TTTAACTTCTTTTATGTACCAAGGTTCTTTTAATCATAGTGCCTGTAAAAATAGTTCTTTTTCCATTTGATTTTTATTATATTTTAATATATTATATACAAAAATTAAGTTCTACCTAATTGATTTAAGGAAGAGCCATTACTTTTAATGCAAATATTATTAATAATAATAAATTTAAAATTTTTGAAAAAGCTAATTCATATCATAATATAGAAATTTATGATATAGAAAACCAAAATTGAAAAAAAAGAATTTTTTCTTTAGATTGAGGATATTCTTCTTGAATTGATTTAGAAGACAATAAAAGTTTCTTTAAATATATTAAAGAAGTTGAAAATAAAGTGATAGAATTAAAAGCTAAAAATATTTTAGTTATTTGAGCAGCAGGTTTTACTTTCCCAAATGATATTTCAAAATTTGATTTTGTTGAAAATATTGATGTTGTAGACATTGATCCAGAATTAAAAGATATTGCTGAAAAATATTTTTTAGAAGAAAAACTATCTAATAAAATAAAATTTTTTCCAGAACCTTCAAGATTTTTTATTAATAATAAAATTAATGAAAAATTATTTAAAAAATATGATTTAATTCTAGTAGATGCATATTCTTGAAAAAGTTTACCTCCACAAGTTTTAACAAAAGAATTTTTTGAAAATTTAGAAAAAATATGAAATAATATTTTTTTAAATATAATTATTGATAGAGAACTAAACTCTATATTTGCAGAGAATTTATTAACAACACTAGATAATTCTTTTTGAGAAGTTTATTATAAAGATGTAAATATTTGAATTTTAGGTTTCACAAATTTAATAATTTCAAATAAAAATAACAAAAAATATATAAAAAATAAAGTTAATTCTTGAACAATTTATACTGACAATAAAAATTCAATAGAATTAGATTTATATAAATTACAGATAAAAAGAACTAAAAATAAGTTATTATAAAAGTTATTTATTTTAAAGATATTTTTTTTTGCACTGATGATGAGGTAAAAATATAAAAATAATTACCTGATTGATGAAGAAGATTGAAAATAATTTAGATAATTATTTAATGAAATTAATTTACGCTATTTCACAAAATATGACAACAGGTTCTTGAGTAAGACCATTAAAGAGAGTAATCATAAATAAAATTATGAATTCTCTAAGTATTAAATTATTAAACTGAGATATTAAAGAGTGAGATAGTGTTGTTTTGAATTTTGGGGAGAATGGGAAGATGAGGGTAAACAAAAAAACTAGCTAATTTTTAGCTAGTTTTTTTGTTACTATCAAGCACTTTTGAAAAAGTGCTTTTTTTTCTTCGCAAATTTTTCACATTAGAAACTCGATTTTTTCAAAAAATGTATATAATAAAGTATAAGAAAATACTTAATTAAAGCA
>JAUZRO010000181.1 GCA_030950465.1 Candidatus Altimarinota bacterium
TTTCAGCTATTTTAAGTTTATTTTGAGGAGATGTTTTATTGCCTGAAATGTAAAAAAAATCCCAACTTTTGATAAGTTGAGATTTTTTGGTTGTTAGTAACTTTATTTTTATTAATTAATATTATGGTTGATAGTAACAAATAATCTTAGTATACTTTTTTAGTGAAAAAATAATTTATCCAGTTTAAGACTGTGTTATAATCAATTCAAACTTTTTTTCATATTTCAGAATAATTTATAAAATTTGCTATATAAGACAAAATTATTTTTCTAAATATTTTTAGTTTTTTAAATGATTTTAAATTAAATCTTTCAACAATATCTTTATAAAAAATTAAATCAAAATAATCATCAATTATAGAAATTTTTTGCTTTTTATCAGATATTTTCACAATTTCAGGATAACTTCCATAAAATAAGTTTTCCCTGCTCTCCTTGGACCAATTATAGTATAAATTTTTCTAATATTTTCTAAAAAATCAAACTTTTCATCTCTAGAAACAAAATTATCTAAATCAAAATCAAGATAATTTTTAATTAATTTTTAAATTTTCTTTTAATATTTTTATTGATTTTTCATGTTCTATTTTATTTAAACTTCTTGCTCCATTTGCTGCTCATGAAGGATGGATAAGTGGAATTATTTTAGAGTTTTTATAATTAAAAGTTCTTCACACAATATGTTTTACTTTTAATTTTGATAAATCTTCTCAGAAAAAGTTTTTTATAAAATGTGGTTCTTCTTTTTCTTTCAACTCAATAATTGATTTCCAAGATACCATTCAAAGGCAAACTATAATTTCTGGTTTTATAAATTCTATTTGTTTTATTAAAAAACTAGAACAATTTTGTATTTCTATTTTTGATGGTTTTCTATCTGTTGAAAGTCATTCTTTTCTTCAAGGAAAACATTTCACAACTGAAGTTTGGTAAACATTTTTATCAAAATCTTCTAATCAACAATCTGAAAAAAGTTGTTTTATACTTTTCCCTGTTCATCATTTAAAAGGCTTTCAACTCTCATATTCTGAAATTCAAGGAGCTTGTCATAAAAGCATAATTTTACAATTTTGTTTTCATCAAAAAATAGGCTTTGGCATAATATTATATTTTAATAAAATATCAGAGCATTTTTTACAAGATTTCATTTCTTGTTCTAGTTTTTCTAAATTCATTTTCTTTAATAAATAATTATTTCATTTTCTTTTCTCATTTTTAGATTTTTAATTTCTTTTATAGTTTTATTATTTTTTCAATTTATGAATTTAATTATTTCAGCTATATTTCATTCAGAAAGTCAAATTGTTGATTTATTATTTGAAATATAAAATGCTTTTCTAATTATTTCTTTTTGTAATAAACTTGATATTTTATTAAAGTCCTCTATATAAAAATATCAGTAAATTTTTAAAGTATCAATTTTATATTTTGCTGAATTAAATATTAAAATTCACTGTTCTTCTAAAAATTTATCAACTTCTAAATCTAAAAATGCTTTAACTTCTTCAAAATATTTAATAGTATTTGAAATATTTTTTTTATAACTTGAATTAATTTCTTCAAATTTTGGAATAATATTATTTCTTAAATTATTTCTTGAATATTTAGAATCTAGGTTAGTTGAATCTATAAAATATTTTAATCTATTTTTATCTAAAAATTCTAAAATCTCAGTTTTTTCTATTTTTAATAAAGGCCTTAAAATATTAGCTGATTTCTCAGTCATATTTATTAATCCAGTTAGTTTTGAACCTCTAACTAAATTAAAGAAAAATGTTTCTATTTTATCATCAAGATGATGAG
Organism: Candidatus Altimarinota bacterium; assembly: GCA_030950465.1. Taxonomy (GTDB): domain Bacteria; phylum Patescibacteriota; class Gracilibacteria; order BD1-5; family UBA6164; genus CALLPO01. The sequence continues at coordinate 1,804 of JAUZRO010000181.1, forward strand.
CTAAAATAACTTTATCAGATTTATATATATTTAAAATTGCATCAAAAAATTGGTACCTTTTTTCTCTGGCTAATTCTTCAAAACCTTTTTGTGGATATAATTTTTTGATTTTTTCAAAATCACAACTTGCAACCTCAACTGCAAAATTTTCTTTTTTTCACAAATCTTCTAAAAACTTTTCTTCAATATCAGTTTCAGATCTTGTTTTATGATTAAAATAACAAACTACTAAGTTTTTTTTAAAAGTAGTTTGCAGTATTTTGTAAAGTAAATACATAGAATCTGGTCAGGCAGAACAGGCTAATATAACAGGTTCATCATCTTTATAATATTTTTCTAAAAAAGATTGCATATTTTTTTAATTATTAATACTTTTTAAAATTCTTTCAGCATGTCATTTTGCTCTAATACTCCTAAATTCTTCTAAAACTTCTCATGAATTATCTAAAATAAAAGTTGATCTTATAACTCATTGTACTATTTTTCAATAATTATTTTTTTCTCAATAAGCTAATAATTCTTTATGCAATAATAATTCTGGATCAGAAAGTAAATCTATCTTTAACTCTTGTTTTTCAACAAACTTTTTATGACTTTCTATAGAATCTTTTGAAACTCAAATTAATTTATATCATTTTTCTTCAAATTGTCATTTTAGACAAGTAAAATCTTTATTTTCAATAGTACATCAAGGAGTATTATCTTTTGGATAAAAATATAAAATAGTTTTCTTATCTCATAAAATTTCTCCTAATTTTTGTGTTTTCACTTCTCAATTTGAAAGTAATATTTCATATTTTATTTCAGTATTTAATTTCATAATATTTTTTATTATTAAGTAATAGTTTATTTTTCATCTTCCATAACTTCTTTAATTTCTCAAAATCAAAATCATTTCCCTACTAATTTTTGCATAATTTTTTGTTTTTCTGTGAAAGAAAGATTTTGTAAATATTCATATTGTGTGTTATCTCAATAGAGAATTGCAAAACCTTGTTTTTTTCTTATTATTTTTTCTAATTCATTTTGTATAATTTCTTTTTGTCAATCAGAAAATAAGTCTAATAAAAGTTCATCAACTATTTCTGCATCAAAACTATTTTCTACAAATTTATTTCTAATATAGTTTTTAGATTTATTTTTTTTGTATAGTGTTTTAATTTGTTTATAAATTTTATCAGCATTTAATAAACTTGAATTTTCTATATCAAAATCTTTAACTAATATTTCTTCATAATCTTCTTTAATAAACATTTTTTCTGCTAACTTAGATTTAATATAAAATAAGTTTTTTCATTTATTAATATAATTATTTATAGTTGAAGTTATTATTTCTTTTTCAACCAAAATATTTATTAATTTTTCACTAATTATAAAATTAATATCAGCCTCAAAAATTCATCAATATTTCTCTCATCTTTCAGATTTTGGACCAAACTTAAAATCTAGTTTTTGTTTTAATTTATTAATACTAGGAAAATACTTTAAATAATACCATATTGCATAATTTATAACTTTCTGTGATATTTCTTTTTTTTCTTGCATATTATTATTTTTTTTTTAAAACTTTTAAACTTTTATTTCCTCAACTTCAACTTCTAATATTGATAAATCAACTAAAATAATATAACTTCTATTATATTTACTTAATTTATTATACCTATTTATTTGTTCAACTGCTTCTTCTCTTTCTTTAATTAATTCACTACTTTTTCTAATTACTTTAAATTCAAATAATATTTTTTCATCAAATTCATCATAATATTCTAAATCTGTTCTTCATTCTAAAATATTTACTTCTCTTCTCAAATCTATTCTTGCAAAAGTTTTGTAAAATAAAGCTACATCACTTGTTATTATTTGTTCTCATATTTTTCATAAATCTCTTTTGTCATGATTTACATATTTTTCTTTAAGTAAAAATTTTATAAAATCTTTCAATGGTTCAACTGTTTCTTTTAGCTTTAAAAGTGCTGAACTTGATTTGTCTCTTAAATTATAATATAAATCTGTTTCTACTGGTAAAAATAATAAATTTTCATATGAATATAACACATCATTATTTGGAATTGCAAATTTTTCTTCTTTTGTAACTGTTAATAGTCCTGCATAATGAAGATAATGTAATATTAAATTTTTATTTTTTTCATTTATATATTCTAAATTTACTACTGCTCATTTATATTTTTCTTCTTTTATCAAATCCAAAAATTCCTCAAAATTTCTTACTTTTAAAATATCATTTATTAAATATCTGAAATATTTTGGTGATGTTCAAGTTTTACTCCAATATGCATCTATTTTTTGTTTTTCTAAATATGAAATTACTGACCAAGGATTAAATTCTAAACCTGCTTCATAATTATATCAATTATACCATCTTTTTATTTCATCTGAATATTCCAAATTTAATATTGAAAACATTCATTTTACTTCTTTTTCAGTAAATCAAATATTTACTAAATATGAATAATCTTTTAAATTATTAAATTCACTAAAAAAACTTGTCATTGATAATTTATGAACTCCTGTTAATATTGTAGTTGCTGGAATTCATTTTAAAAAAGTATAGATATTATTTTTTAGATTTTCTAAAATAGCCTCTGCTTTTTTTTCTCATTTATTATCTTTTAAACAATCTCATACAGGTTTATCATATTCATCTATTAACAAAAAAACCTCCTGTTCTTCTGATTTAATTTCTACAATATCTTTGATAAATGTTCATAATTTTTCTCAAGAATCTTTCAATAGATTCACAATTTTCATATATCCCAAATTCAATATTGGTTTTTTTTCTCAAAATGATTTTTAAAAAAAATCATCATCTAATTGTTTTAAAACCTTAATATATAATTTATCAAATTTATTCAATTCAGATTATCTATCATATAATTCTTTCAAATCCAAACTAATAACAAAAGCCTTTCAAGCCCTATTCATCAATTCTTTATCCTCACTAATTAATTTATTTTCAAAAAATTCTGCCTTATAATATTTTGATGAAAAAAAATGTTTTATTGTTGATAAAAAAAGGCTTTTACCTCATCTTCTTGGTCTACTAAAAAAAACAGCAGAACCCTTTGCAAACAATTCAGTCATTTTCACAATTTCCCCTGTCTTATCCACATAATATTTCTTATTATACCAAACACTATAATTATCTGTTGTTGGAAACACCAATCTTTTTTCTATCATCATTATTTTAAATTAAATTTTATTTCCTCTATTATAACATTTTGTTTTACAAAATCAAAAAAAAAGACTAAAAGTTACTTTCTAATAAAATATTGAAAAAATATAATATTTAAAATACAAAAAAAGTTAGATAAGAATCTAACTTTTTTCTTCTTCTAATGATAACATCCAACAAATATCTTGAAAACATTTATATTCTGCATGATTTTCAAATAAATCTTTATTAAAATTTATTATTGTATTATCTTTAAAAATATAATTATCTTTAATAATATCATTATCTTCATTAATTAAAGCAATAAGTTTTTTATATTCATTTATTATTTCTTTAATTTCATTATAATTTTTTACTATATATTCATTCTCTTCATTTTTTAAATTTTTAAATATTTCAATATTTTCTATATTTTCTAAAAATTTAATATAAACATTTTGAATCTTAGAATATCATTCTATACTAATTCTTCTTAATCATCTTCTTGTAGCACCAAAATATATAGGAAATACTTCCGGATGTAGATTATTTAAAACAAATGAAAATACATAATATAATCTATTATAAAGTCTAGTTAATCTTTTATCATCATTTATATTTTTTTCAATTAATATATTTTTAAATTCCTCATAATTCTTAGTAAAACCTTTTATTGTTTTAGAATTTAAAACTTTAAATAAACTTTCTATAATATCTTTTCTATCATCTATTTTAATAATATCATCCAGCATTACATATTTATATAATTGAAGAAAATCTGTTGCCCCAGCTAATCATCATATATTTGCAGCATCAACAGAATGACTATTTTCATTTATATAATCTCTTAAACATTCAAATCTTTCTTCATATGTTTTTTATGTTTTATTTTCATATTTTTTTCTAAAAGGATTTATATCTGAAAAAATTGAAACTTCCAATTGTTTTCCATCTTCTTCACTATTTAAAATAGTAGTAAAAATATAATTTGCATAAGGCACTGTCCCTAAAAAATATCTTTTAGGATCATCTTCTTTTAATTTATTTTCATCAAATAATCATAATAATTTTTTTTCACTTTCAATTTCAGTTTTAATATATGTATCTAAATTGAAATTATCAATTATATTTTTATCCTCAATTTTGTTAATTAAATTATTCAAAGAATTAATAAAAAATTTATTTTTCATTTGTAGTTTTATTATTATTTAAAATATTTATATTAGTTCTTTCTATTTTTTCTTCTTCAATAAAATATTTTTTAAATCATTCTAGAATATTTTTAATTTTATCATTACCAATACTAATTTGATTAACATAAAAATCTACTTTTTTTTCATCATATTCATATAGATATTTTAGTAAATTGATATTTCATAAATATTCTTGATTTTCATTTTCTTCAATAGATCAAGTATTTTCTTTTGTTCATTGAAAAATGTAAAGATAATAAATATTATATATAGGTATTAAAGAATTATATCAATCAAATTCTTCATTTTTAAATTGTTCTCAAATAGCTAACATTCAAAATAGATTTCATATTTTATATTGTTTAGATTTTCTAATATATTTATCAATTTTAAATGAGAATTCAATATTACCTTCTTTTACTTTTTTTGCAATATCTTCAATAAATAGTAGATGAAGCTTATCTTTAATAAATTCTCTATAGACTTCATCCCACTCTAATTTAATTATTAACATCTTTGATAATAATCAAGATTGTTTAAATATAGTTTCTGTGATATTTTCTTCATTTCATTCCTTTATTATTCTATAAAGCAATATTTTTAAATATATCTCAAAAACATCTAAAAATCTTTTTATTTTTCTAGGATTTGCTTGTAATCAAGTTTTAATAATATTATTTAAATCTGTTATATATTTAATATAATTAATATACTCTTTTTTATCTTTTTCTAACTGATCTTTTTTATCTTCCTCTGATAAAACAAGAGTATTATCACCTATATGAAAAATAGATGTTTTGATTTTTTTATTTAATTCATCTATTTCTTTTAATAATTTTTCATTATTTGTTTTATATTTACTTCTGTTTAAAATAATTGTATTAAAAAATAATTTATATATTCCATTAATTTCTTCTATTTTTTCTTTTTCTCTTATTTTTATTTCTTCTATTCTTTGTTCTTCATCTTTTTCATTTCAATTTCAATTTCTAATACTATCTTCTATCAAACTATCAATTCATTGTATATTTTCACTAAAATCAACTAGTGGAATTGCTGGTAAATCAAAAGGAATTGTAATAATCTTTTCAAGATATTCTTCAAATTCTATTCTTGATAAATCTTTTCAATGATTTAATTGATTAAATTTTCTTTCAATTCACTTTTCAATAACTCTAATATCAATTGCACAAATAAAATGTATTTTTTTAGATTTTTCAAAAAATATTCTTAATATTTCAATAATTTCAACAGATTTTTCTGGAAGAATTCTATCTAAATCATCAATCATTATTATTAATGGTGGAGTTTTCTGTTTAAAAATAGTACAATAAGATTTTTCTTTATTTATATCTTCATAAATCTTTTTTCCTTTAATCTCAATTAAATTATAAAATTCAAATAAAATATCAAATTTTCTTTGAATAACTTCTAAACTATCAATTTTTGGTTTTAATAAATTTTGTTCTTCTTTTTTTAATAAATCAGATAATAAAGAATTATCCAAAGTTACTAATGCAGAAATACTTTTTAAAAAAGTTACATATGGAAATTTATTAGCTTCAGATTCTCATCTTGATAATTCTCAATTAAAATCTTTTAAATCTTGATATAAATTATATTGAATTTCTTTACAAGTTTCTTTTACAAATTCTATTATTAATTTATTTGAATCTATTTCTTTTTTAAATTCCTTATTATCAAATAAGTATCCTTTTATTTTAGTCAAAAAACCATTTTTATTTTCATTAAGTTTTTCTACTAATTCGTTATTTGAAATATTATCAATTCATTCAAAAGAAAAAATAAGTTTATTATCTTCTTCTCATAATTTTTCAAAAATATCATATATTTTTCAAGATAATTCATAAAGTAATGATTTCCAAACAGTATTTTCATTATTATAATAATTTCTCCAAGCTGAAAATTCTAAAATATTATCTATTCAAGTAAGATCTTCATTATATAAATCTTTAATTAAATTCATAGTTGTTGTCTTTCAAGCTCAATAATCTCAATGGACTCAAATAACTTGACTTTTATCAGTATTGTCTAGTTTATCTTTTAAAAATAACACATAATCTCTGAAATTAAATAAATCTTTTGTCATATTTTTTTATATTAAATAATATTTTACAAGGTGTTTAGACTATATACTAAAGATTTAAACTCACAAAATCTCACTTTTAATAAATGCATTAACTTTTGCTTTTATTAGAATATCTGGATTTTTAAGATTAGAAGAAGTTTTTAGAAACTTCTTTTTTTCTTGCTCAAAAATTTTATTATATTCTTCTCTGTTTTCTAAAATCCAAGATTTTAATAAATTATTATAAAAATCTTGTTTTTGTTTTTCAATTTTTTCTTTAGCAAATATTTCATTTTTTTTACTTTTTTCTTCTAAGAGTTTTTTATTTTTTATTTTATTTTGTTCTTCAGAAATATTTATAAAATTATATTCTTCTTCTAAAGATTTTATTAAAAATCATGCTTTATTGATTATTTTTTCATTTAGATTAATTTTTTTAATATTTTCTAAAATTTTTTCTTCTGAATAATTTTGAACTAATTTTATTGAATTTTTTTCATTTAATCAAAACTCTTTTAATAATAACAACAACAATGGATTATCTATAATCTTAGCTGTTTGTATGTTATTATTTTTAGTCTTATTATCTAGTATTATTAATTTAGTCTTATTTATATCAGCTTTTTCACTTTCAGATTGTATTGTATTTTGCTTTGTAATTATTTGTTTTTCTACTTTCTTATTATCAGTTTTTTCACTTTCAATATTATCTATAAAATCACTTTCTAAATTAGAGGATTTTTTACTTTCTTTTTTAGAAAAGGGATTTTGAAATAAGGCTATTTTTTTACTTTCTAGATTAGAGTTATTATTACTTTCCATATCAGAGGATTTTTCACTTTCTCCTATTTTAAGGAGTAATTTCAGTTCTATATTTTCATAATCTATTAATTTATCATCATTTATACAAAAATATCTAGTGTTATCTCTTGCTAATTTAACATCAATTAATTCTAATGAAGTTAGATTTTTTATTACTTTTAATTGTTGATCTTTAGATAAACATGTGTCTGCTTTAACATTGCTTACAGAATTAAAGAAATATCAATTTATTACTTTTCACTGTTTTTCAAAATATTTCCTTTTTGAAAGTAGTGATTTTATAAAAATTGTTTCATTTATACCTATTTGATGTGCTAAAGTTTTTGGATAAAAAATATATCAATCTTCTAAAATATATTCTAAAAATAATGTTTTAGCAAATTCTAAATCTGCTTTTGGAAAAAATAATTCATTTAATTTATAATTTAATATTTTAAAGAACATTTTTTTTCACTCTCATAATTTAACTTCTATTAATCAAAAATCTTCTAGTTTTTTTCTTGCTGTATCAAATTTTCATCTAGGTAGTGCTGTATTTATAAAAATATGTTTTTTTTCATGAAAGAAAAATTCTCACTCTTTTATTTTTTCAGACCTCAAAATAAACTGCTCTTTATCTATTAATTCTTTGAGCAGAATACTAGGATTTATACCAATATTTTGTATAAATCTTTTTGGAATCTGAATATGTTGGAGTAATTTTTTAAATTCCATTTTTTATATCAGAGATAGTTTTAAAATAAATTATTTAAATCAACAGTTTCACTTGTTTTAGGTTTTTTTAATAGTTTAGTTCATCTTCTATCTATTTTTTTTCATTTATTTTTAATTGCTTGAATAATAATATTATATTTAGCTGTTTTTCAAGAATTTTTATAAAAAATAGCAATTTTTGAAATAGATGAAAATTTAAATTTTTTATTAATTAAATTTTCAATTTCTTTTATATTAAATTCAGCTTCTAAAATTATTTTTTGGAAATCTTTATTATCTTTAAATAAATAATAATTATTTATTATAAAAGATAATTTTTCTTCTATTTCTAATTTATTATTTAAAATTAGAATTTTTTTTGTAATTCTAGGAATTAAACTAGGTTTAAAAATAATTTTAATATTTTCTTCTTCTCATAAATAAGATTCAAAATTTTTAGATTTTGTTATTATTCTAAAAATTCTAGAAGAATTAGTTTTTCACAAATAATAGTTTATTAGAAACTCTCATGATAAAACTCATCAGTTTTCTAATAATCTTTCTAAAATATTAAATTTATATTTTTCAATAATTTCAGATAATTTTTGTTCAGACTTCTTTAGTATAAAAATATTTTTAATAGGAGATATTAAATAGTTATTTTCACTTAAAAAATTTTTAATTGTAGTTTTTATTTCTTTAGAAGAAAATACAAAATTATTTTTTTTAGAATTACTATTAATAAACTCTCTAGACTGTTCTAATACTGATTTTTTCACTATTTTAATATATAGATTATTGAATAATAAATCAAAAATGTAATTAATTCTATTTAATAATAAATCAAAAATGTAATTAATTCTATAAAAAATAAAATACTTTTTAACAGAGTATTTAAAGCAAAAAGATAGCATTTTTTTGTTAAAAAGCTGAATTTACTTCTTTATAACAAGAGATTAAAAGTTTTTAACATTCAATGAACAATTTAATTCCTGTACTATTAATTTATACACTTTTGCAAATAAATCAAAAAAAAAATCGTCATTTTTTCTTTTGACAAAGTTAAAAACTAGCTTAGTAGATTGTCAAGAGTAAAAAACTTATTTAATTACTTTATTTTTTCCAATTTTTTTATAATGCAATTATTATTGTTACTAACAACCAAAAAATCTCAACTTATCAAAAGTTGGGATTTTTTTTACATTTCAGGCAATAAAACATCTCATCAAAATAAACTTAAAATAGCTGAAAAGGTTTCTTTTTCTTGTTTTCTTAAAGTTCAAATATAA
>JAUZRO010000182.1 GCA_030950465.1 Candidatus Altimarinota bacterium
TCCTCAATACTTCTAGATCTTTGTTTTCATCTGATATTTGGAATAATACAAAAACTACATTTGTTATTACAACCTTCTGCAATTTTTAAATATTCATATCATTTGTCAGCAGCTAAAAATGCTCTAACTGATTCAGTTCAATAAATAAATGCTTTATCTCAAATTTGGTCACCTCAAATACTTCATAAATATTTTTTAATTTGAGCATTCTTTAATTTACCTAAACCTTTTTTTAATTTTTCTAATTTTTCTCATCATAGTAATACTTTAGAAGTATTTTTTATTTCTTCATAAGGAATTACAGCTTCTAAATTTTCTAAAGTAGCTAAAAAGTCATCATCTTTTACAGGAACATAACAACCAATAATTATTAATTTCTTTCAAATATTATTATAATCCTCCATAATTCATTCAGCCTCTGCTCTCGAACTAGATAAAAATCAGCAAGTATTTATGATTAAATACTCAACTTCATCATCATCAGGATTAGGAAAAAAATTAACTTCTTTTTCTTTGCTTTTCAAGCTTAGGATATCTCAAAGAACATATTCTAAATCTACCAAGTTTTTTGTACAACCAAGGTTTATAACTGAAAAGTTTATTTGTTTTATCATTGTTTTAATTCATTTAATATTAATAAATAACTTTGTTCTATTTCTCAAATACCAATATTTTTTCTATTTGTTTTTGAATATATTACTATTGGAATTATATTTCAATTTAATTCTTTTATAATAAGTCTAAAACCTCAACTTTTTCAAGTTGGAATAGAAGAATTTTTTATCCTATATTTTCTAAATCATTTTCATAAATCAGAAAAAGATTCAAGTTCAAAATTTGAATTAAATAAAGATAAATCATCTTTAATTTTAATATATTTTTTAAAAAGTTTATTAACATTATTAATAAAAAGATTTGTTTTAATTACTTTACTCATAAAATATTTTTTAATTCTTTATCAATATTTAATATTATCGTACTATTTTCAATATCTTCTTTTAATTTTTCATCTTGTTCTCTTTCAATATAATCCTCAACTAAATCAGTGATTTCACTTTCAGTTTTGAAATATTTTTTATAATTTTCAGGTAATTTTATTTCTCTTGTAACCATATTATTTATAATTATTTAACTAATATTTTTATTATATATATAAAAATATATTAATCAAAAAAATAAATGACAAAAAAAGATGTTTTAGAAAAACATCTCTACATTATTTATTTATATTTGTTTCAATCTTTTTCTTTCTTAATAACATGTTCTATATTTCGTTTTTTATCTAACTTAACTAAATATTCACCTCAAGTTAATATTTCTTTCCCTGAAATATATCCTCATATTTTCACTTTTTCATCTATTTCAATAAATTTATTTAAAGCTAATTTTAAATATTTTGAATCCTCTTCTTTATTTAATTTATTTAGTCTATTTACTAATACATATTTTTTAAAACTTATTTTATTACTTATACTTTTATTTTTTTCATTACTTGTAAATTGTAGATTATTAATATATACACTTAATCTATGTGAAAAAGTACTCTTAGTTTTTTTACTAAAAATAACTTTTGATGGTTCTTTTTTAAAAGTACCATAGTACAAAAGTAATAATTCTTCAAGTTCATCTATTTCAAATACAGTTTTTCATTTAATTTTAATCGTTTCTCATCTAATTTTAATCTTTTTTCATTTCTTTATAATTGTTTTTCATTTCTTTTTAAATTTCTTTTTCAATGCTTCATTTAAAAAATCTCAAAAAAGTGGACTTTCTATAAATGCCTTCATATCATTACTTGGAAATATTTTCTTTCTAAGAAACAATGTTTTTTTATATTTATAATCGTCATATTTCTCTTCTGCTAAATTTAAATCATATTCTACAAATAATCCATTAGCATCTTTATATCTAATTCAGTTATCTTCTTTAGTCATTTCTATAAAGCTATCTCATTTTTTCGATTCATAAACAATATTTTCAGTTTTTTTATCAAAAATTATAAAATTTCATCAATTATTAGACATAATTATTTTTCATTCTATTTCTTTAATATTTTCAAAAGATTCTGTATTATTTTGATTTGAAGGTAATTTTTGTGCTGGATATTGACAATCATTATTTCAAGATAATTTATAAGATGGTATAGTATCTTCTGAAACTTTATCTAAAGTTTCTGCTACTTTATCTCAAGTATTTACTACTACTTCATCTCAACTTCAAGGCTCCATTCATAATTTTTCTTCTTCTTGAAAAGTATTTATTAATCTATCTACTGTAAACATCTAATTATTCTTAATTATTAAAATTATTTATTTATATTATCCATTCTTTCTTCATTACTATCAAGTATATAGTTTAACAATTCAAGTTCAATCATAATTAACTATACTTTTTATCCTTGACTGGACTTTATTTTAAGTCCAGGACATAACTTATTTTTTAACTTTATTAGTCCTGAACTTGATTTAGTTTTTGGTTGATAGTATTCTTTCAATAATATTTTTTGATATATCTTCTAATTTAAAAACATTATTAAAAATTACTTTTTCTTTTATTATATATGATTTATCTAAAAGTATATTTCAACCTACTTCATATATCTTTTTAAAATCTTCTATTTCAGAACATTGAGAAAATGTTTTTTTTCTAAAAATATCATTTTCAAGAGCTTTAGCTACAACATCTCAAAAATATGAACTATCTAAAAATTGATCTATAGAAAGAAATTCTGGAAGAACTAATTTAGCATTATCTTCTTTATAACTATTAGTTGTAAATTTATCTTTAATTAATTTTCATCAAAAACTATATTTATCTTCATATTCTTCAAGACTTTTATTTTTAGTTTTTAAATCATACCAATATATACTTCAATAACTAGTTTTAATTTTAAGCTTATCATTAAACTGGTTTAATAAAGATTTATTTAATAATTCATCTCCTAAATCTGATTCAAAAAATAAATCAGTATTATCTTTTTTGAAAACTATAAAATTTCATCAAACATTAGACATAATTATTTTATCATTTACTTCTTCTATATTTTCAAAAAATATAACTCTTTTTTCTAAATATTTTAAATCCTCCGATTTATTTAATTCATTTAGTTCTTTTTCTACAGCAGGTGATAATTCTTTTTTATGAACACAATATAATCAATTGATAAAAAATATATTATTATATGTTAATAAAATTTCATGTTTTTCTTCTCTTTCAATTTTATGTTTTCCAGAAGCTTCAATATTTTTATTATATTTTCATACAATATTCATTCAAGTAAAACTTACAGTTTCAAGATATTGATTAAGTATTTCATCAATATCTTCTCTACCATTTTTTTTTAATTGTTCTTCCTTATTTTTATAATAGTCAATTTCTTTATATAATCCAGTTTTATAAATTCAATCACAATCATTTTCTCACAGAATATCCATATTACTTTTTTTATATTAAAAAAATATTTATATTTGAGATAATATAAATATTTTTTTGTGTGTCAATATTAAAATTGACTTTTTTAATTATTGAGTGTTGAAATAGTTTTAATATTCATTATATAATTATTAACTTCTTCTCTATTACAATATAGATTAAATTTTTCTTCCATACTTGGATCAAAAGAAATATTTGTACAATATTCTATATTTTCTGAAGTTTTTGAATTATATAAAAATAAATCTTGTTCTACTGGTAATCCTAAAAATGCAAAAAATAATATTGTTTCCATAAAAATTTTATTAAGTTTTAATATAGAGCTATATATATTAGTTTTTAACATTTTGTAAAGTTAAAATGTTAAAAATATTATTTTATAATTTAGAATTAAGTGTATTTAAGTTCAGTCAGGAAAAAAAATATACTTTATTATGACTGAACTTGATTAAAATGTAATTTTAAAATTGAAAAATATTTTTTTATTTATATACTTATGAAAATTTATAATTAATAAAAGAAAATGGAACAAGTTTGAATTAAAAAAGATGATATTTTAGAGAATATTTTAATTGAAAAATTAGTTTTTGGTTGAAAAGGTTTTGCAAGATTAAAACATGAAAATCCTGATTATGATGGGAGAGTTATTTTTGTAACTGGATGAGCAATTCCTTGAACAGTTGCTAATTTGAGAGTTTTAAAAAAGAAAAAGGCATTTTTGGAAACTCAAATAGTTGATATAATCAAAAAATCTGATATTGAAATTGAACATCCTACTAATAAATATGGAATGTCAGGTGGATGGAAATGGATTAATATCCCATATAATGAACAGTTGAAAATTAAAGAAATGCAAGTTAAGGAGGCTTTACAAATTGTTGAGCAAAAACAACCTGAACTTCCCTATTTACCTATTGTGGGTTCTCCAACTATTGATTGATACAGAAATAAAGTGGAATTTAGTTTTGGAAAATTTCTTTCTAAAAAATATGATATTGAAGAACATTTTAATCTTGGTTTTCACAAACAAGGAGAATTTTCAAAAATTCAAGATATGGAAGGTTGCTCATTAATTGATGAATTACAAAATGAAATATATAGAGAAATAAAAGTTTTTTCAAAAACTTTAGGTTTACCTGTTTATGATCAAATGAGACAAGAATGATTTTTTAGACATTTAATGATTAGAAGGACTCATTTTGCTAATGAAATGATGCTTTTATTATCATTTAATCCAGCTTATTTTGATACAAATACAAAAATAGATAAATTATCTAAATTAAATTTAATTAAAGAATTTTTAATAAGTTTAACTAAAAAATATGATATTATAAAATCTATTTATTTTTCTCATAATCCAAATAAAGCTGATGTTTGTATTTGAGATTTAGAATTAATTTATTGAGAAAAAACTATAAAAGAAAATTTACAAGGTTTAACTTTTAATATTTCACCAAGTTCATTTTTTCAAACAAATTCTACTTGAGCAGAAAAATTATATTCTATGGTTTTAGATTATGCAAAAAAAGATGAATTAAAAGAACAAACTGTTTTAGATTTATATTGAGGAACTTGAACTATTTGAATGGTTTTTGCAAAAGCAGGGGCACAGAATATTATTTCAGTTGAGATGGTTAAATCATCAAGTTTAGACTGAGAAAAAAATGCTAAATTAAATAAATTAGATAATATTTCTTTTGAAAATGCAAAAGTAGAAGATTTCTTGAAAAAATATTTAAAAGAATGAAAAACAGCAGATTTATTAATTATTGATCCTGCAAGAGCTTGAATGCATCCTGATGCACTACCTAATATATTAAAATTCAACACAAAACAAATTATATATGTTAGTTGTAATCCTTCAACTCTAGCTAGAGATTTATGATTTATTTTAGTTAATTCAGATTATAAAATAGAAAAAATTCAAGCAATGGATATGTTTCCTCACACTCATCATATTGAAACTATTGTAAGTTTGATTAAAGAATAATTTAAGAAAAGTTATTATTATTAGAAAATCAAATTATTATTTTTAATCATAATAAACTTTTTATAGATACCTTTGAAACTTCAAAAGATAATCATATTTGTAAAGATATAAATTGAAATTGCTGTAATTCTAAATGAAAACATATATCAATATATGAGGTAATAAGTGAATGAAAAAATTCTATATGAATATTAAAAAATTATAAAAAAATGATTTAATAAATAATTTAAAAGAAAGAGATCAGTTATTAAATAAATCTCCTTTTGATGAACATGAAAAAGTATCATCTTTATTAAGAAACTCTATTGAATGTTATATTGATGAAAAAATTTTAAGTCTTTTTAATTCAAATAGTTTAATTTAAAATAGAATTTTGCATTCAATATACTTATTAAGTATTTTTCAAACAAGTAAAAAGAGCTAATTAAAGCTCTTTTTGGTTTATTCAAAGTTTCTGTGGCAAGTTTGCACTAAAAACTTTACTGTATGTATCATGGTGGAGCAAGAAAGATAATTTTGAACATATACAAGGTTTTATAAGAACTACTCCTATTAGAGTAGCAAAATGATTAATAGCCTTTTATTCAAGTGAGTTTAAAACAAGTACAAAAGTTCTTGATAAACTAACTAAAGAACAAAAGCTTTTATACTGAGTAAGCTAATAACTAAGTTAAGTAGTATAATTATACTATAAGCAAAAGAGATATGAACTCCATTAATAGTAAATAAACTACTTTTACACTTAAAGCCTTTGTATAAAACAATATTTATATATTAAGAATATAATTTATATACTAAAACAACTCTACAGACTAATGATTTAGGTTAAAATAATTGCTTACAAATTGCTTATCTGATAATTATTAAATACTTAACAAAACCTAACAATGTGAAGATATTATTGAGCTTGAAAATATACTACTGATGATTATTCTAAAACACTAAATATAAAATTTCTAAAAAAATATTGATACTTAGATAAATGAGTAAATGAAAAATCTTGATGACTTTATTGGAAAAGAAATTGAGAAGATAATTGAAATATTTGAATAGAAATTAATAAATGAAAAACAAGCTGATTCATAAGAGTTACATTTACTCAAACAAGTCCTGATGGAGAAAAAGAGAAGTTAGATTATAAAATAAACTTAGTTTCTACTTCTTGTAATTATTGATGAATTAGATGGTGGTTTGAATGTCCTTGTAAGTGAAATAGATGTTCCATTTTATATAAACAAAACAATTGAATATTTGCAAGTAGAAAAACACTTGATTTATGCTATTCAGAGCAAAAGGAAAGTAAAAGGTCTAGGTATATTAGTTTTATAATGTGAGATGCCTTTACAAAAATAGAACTTATAAAAAGAACTATGAAATATCCTTTTAGAAATTGAGAGCCTACTAAAAAGATGAGAAGAATTTTAGAACTTAGAAAAAAAATGCCTACTATGGATGATGTTAATAATATGAATAAAATATTATGGGGTAATTCTAGAAGCTAATGATTTAGGTTAAATTAACTTTAATTTTCTATTGAATTTTTATCAATTATAGATATATTAAAATAGATAACAATTAATTAAATATTATGCAAGTAAAAATAGATATTGAATGATTATTAGAAAAGAGAAGTATAAGATTAAGTGATTTAGAAAAACTTGTAAATTTGAGTTATCAACAACTTTGGAATATAAAAGAGTGAAGACATCCAAAATAAGTTTTGATACTGTATGAGAGCTATTAAAGGGGTTTAAATGCAAACCTAATGATTTATTTATAATAATAAAATAACTAATGGGAAAAACTTTTAAAGATTATCTAAATGAATTTGATAATAAATATTCTAATATAGAAAAATTTGATAATGACTTTTATCAAATTGAATTGGGTGTTAAATCTTTTATATCAAAAGCAAATGCAAAAGATACTAAATGATGATATAGTGAAGAATATATAAGAGCAAGGTTTATATATGCAATGGTTAATTCTTGAAAATATCAAAAAGAATATATTTGTGTTGAATTTAGTTTCCCAAAATGAAATACTAAAACAGCATTAAAGCCTGATGTAGCAATTTTTAAAGATAAGTCTTGGATTGAAGAATTTGAAAAAGCAAAAGCAAGTAAGGATTATAAATGGTTTAGAAAAAATACACTAGCTATATTTGAAACTAAAAAAGATAATAAATCAGTAGAAAGTGCAGTTGAAAATCAATTAAGAAGTGCAATGGCTGAAAATGAGTCAGAAGATAGAATATTTGGAGTATATTTTGATAATGAAGACTCAATATTAATATTCAAAAAAATATGAAATTCTGAGATAAGAAGATTTAATGAAAATAAAGAACTTCATTTAAATTGAATTAATGGTTTATGATTTAATGATAGAGATGTATTATTAGAATTACCATCACAAAAAGATTTTATTGAGAACAATGAAAGTATTTCTGATTTAACTAAATTAAAAACTGATAATTTAGATGCAATTGATGAAACAAATTTTAAGGATGTAATGAATCTTTTAAAAAGAGCAAATGATAAAATTAAACCAAAAAATAATGAAAGAGATTTAATAGTTGAATTTCTTACTTTAAAAGTTTTTGATGAGAAAAGAAGTAAAAAAGAAAATAGAAATTTAGAATTTTATGTTTTAGATAGTGAAATTAAAAATTGAAATTGAACTAAAGATTTTAGAGAAAGAATTCTAAAATTATATAAAGAAGCTAAAAGAAAATATGAAAAAGTATTATCTAAATCTTTTTTTGAATATAAAAGTGATTTAAAACCTAGTGATACAAATGATGAAAAATTTTTAGTAGAACTTATTAAAATATTTCAGAAAAAAGCTATACTAAAATCAAAAAATGAAAGTTTCAATCAAATAATTTTTAATAACTTTTGAAGTGACAGTCAAAAAGCTGATAAAGGGCAATTTTTTACACCTGTACCTATTGTTAAATCTATTATTAAAGTATTAAACCCAACTAAATGAGAGGAGCTATGTGACCCTTGTTCTTGAATATGTGATTTCTTAGCAATGTGATTTAGATATTCTCATAGAAAAGATAAAGATTACCCAGATAGTGCAAGTCATTATTATTGATTTGATTTAGAAGCTTGAAATTTAAAACTAGCTGAGTTAAATTTAGTTTTAAATTGAGATTGATGAGCAACTTTAAAAACTATGAATAGTTTATCTCAAAAATTAAGAGATGATACATTAGAACCACTAGAAAATTGATTATTCACAACTGATAACTTTAATAGTGAAGATTGGTCAACAACTGAAAATCCAGACCTAGAAATAAAGAAATTTGATGTTATAGCAACAAATCCACCATTTTGAAAATGAAGGGATTTAAAAACTTGAGCAAAATGACAATGGGATTTACCAAAAGAAACATTAGAACTTTATGAGACTTGGAAAGAAAAATCAAAAAAAGATAATTGAACTTATTGAGATTTACCAAAATCTATGGATATGTGAGTAATGTTCTTAGAAAATGCTTATAAAATACTAAATGAATGAGGTAGAATGTGAATTGTTTTATCAAATAGTATAGCTTCAATAAAAGAATGGGAATCAATAAGGGCTTGGTTTATTTCAAAAATGAGAATAGTTGCATTATTTGATTTACCAGCAAATACCTTTTGAGAAACTTGAGTTGCTACAACTGTAATAGTTGCATATAAACCAACAAAACAAGAATTATTAAGTTGAATTTTAGATAATGATTATGAAGTTTTTATAAAAGAAGTTGAAAATATAGGTTATGAGGTTAAAACAGTAAAAAGAGCAATAGAATTTAAACCAACTTATATAATCAATGAAGAAACATTTGAAAGTACAAATGAAATAATGGAAGATTTCACAAGTAT
>JAUZRO010000183.1 GCA_030950465.1 Candidatus Altimarinota bacterium
CTGAAAGTTCTAATTCTACTTGATCAAAAGTATGAATAAATGTTGATTATTGAATTTTAATATTACTAAAAGTTAATTGAGAAATTGTAATAGATATTGAAGTAGAAAATAATAACATTAGAATATCTGGTTGAAATTCAAATCTAAATAATTATACACCAAAAACTTTTAGTACAAATTGATGATATAGTTCTAATTCAAAAAAAGAATATAATTTAGTTTGAGATTGAACTAAAAAAAGTATTTTATTTAAAAAAGATAAATGTTTATTTGATTTTACAGATAGTAATTTTGATTGAAAATGTTATAATAATCCAAAAAAAATAATAGACATCACTATATTAAAAAAAGAAAATATAGATGAAAACCCCAATGATTTATCAGTAGAAAAAAAAGAAGAAAATAGTGAAGAAGAAAATAATTTTAATATTTCTTTTTCTATTCCTATTAATAATAAATGAAATACTCATATAAAAACAACTTGAGAAATAAACCTTTTTGATGAGGATTGAAATCAAATAAATCAAATTTGAAAAAAAATAATAGTTAATGAAAAATGAGCTATTATATGAGAAGAAATTGTAAATTATTTGCCTATAAATGATAATGAAGGTAATATTTTACCTTGAACAAAAAGAATATTTAAGCCTGAATGGAAAGGTTTTCCATATAAAGAATATTCTCAAGAATTATGAAAAGAAATTATAAAATATAAAAATCCATGAGAATTTTATTCTGAAAAAAGTGATAAATGAGATTTTAGGCTTATGTTCTGGGAAAGAATATGATATGAAAAAGATACAAAAAAAATAACAGCAAAATTTGATATTTCATATGATAATGAAAAATGAGAAGAAATTTCATTTCCATCTGCTCAAGAATTTAATATAACTTATACTAGAAAATATATTTGATATAATTATTATTTTATATTTTGAATTATTATTTTAATAATATTAGCAATCTTATTTTTAATTATATTTTTCTGGATAATTTGATTAATAACTAAGAAGAAAAAAAAGCTAAAAAAAATAAAGAATATAAAAAATATAAAGAAAAAACTAAAAAAATAGTAAATTTATTTACTATTTTTTTTATTTTACTATTTTAGTATTTATAGATCATTTTATTTTATCTGATATTTTGTCAATATCATTAAATGTTTCTTTTATCTTATTTACGGTGTCAATAGTTTCACTAATAGTATCTTCTGCTCAAGATAATGTAACTCTAAAATCATCTATAGTAGATTTTGTTTTATCTATTCAATCTTTAACACTATTAACTGTATTTCAAATTTTATTAGTCATTTCATCTACACTTGGTACATTCGTTGAAATATTATTAATATCTTTACCAGTTCATCTGATTTGTTCATTAAATGATTTTATTCAAAATAAGTCTGCTACTTTATCAGCAAAATTAGGTTTTAAGAAAATAGAAATTATATATCAAACTAAAACTAAAACTATTAACCAAAATATTTTTTTCATTTTTATATTGTTATACATTATTTCTTGCCCTTTGACTAAAGGGTAAGATGTCCGTAGGACAGAAAGAGATAGTATTATTATTCACCAAATAATTCTGATATAGAAATATTATTTGATTTTAGATTTTTATTTAACTCAATTATTTGAGAATCTTTTATTAAAATCTTTTTCTTAGTATTAGATTCAATCTTTATATCTTGAATAGGAATTTCTAATGCTAATATTTGTGCTCTTATTATTGAATGTTTATGACAATGCGGACAAATAACATCAACATTAATATTTTGCCCTGCTGTTCACATAACATCTACACAGTTTTCATCAACTCAAGAGTTACATTCTGGGCAACTAAATGTTTGTACTAAACTATCTACCATTCATTTTAATGTTTGAAAATTCATACTTATATTTTTTATTTAATTAAACTTAATACTATTATATATTAAAATTAGATTTTTTCAAAATAATTTAAATTGACAAATATAATATTTAGCACTATTTAATACTATTTAAATATTTTTCTATTCTATTTATACTTTCTTCTTTTCATAAAATATAAATCATTTCAAAAGCTCAAGGACTAAATTTTTCTCAACTTAAAGCACATCTTGTTGGCCAAAGCACTTGTCAATTCTTCATCTCAGCTTCCTTAATTTTTTCAATAAAAATTGCTTTCATTTCATCAGTAGATTCAAATTTTCAAGATTTGTTTTTTAAAATTTCTAAAGTTATATTTAATGCTTTTTCTACATCATCAAAATTTTCTAATTTCATTTTAGAATTAAGAATTAACTCATCTTCTGGAAAAGTATAATCTCAGTAAAAATAAATTGTTAAGCCTTTTAAATCATCAAATTTTTTAATTCTTGTATTTAATTCAGATAATATTTTTTTATTATATTCTGGAGAAAAATTACTAATTTTTTCTAAAAATTCTTTATCATAAATACTTAAATATTTTTTAAATTTTTCATATAATTCTAAAATATCCATATTTTTCAAATAATGAGCATTGAAAAAGTCTAATCTTTCAACATCAAAGAATGCTCCTGATTTATGAACAGCTTCTAAATCAAATCTTTCTATTAATTCTGACATTGTAAAAAATTCTTCAGTAGTTTTTGGATTCCAACCAAGTAAAGCTAAATAATTAATAATTGCTTCTATTAAATAACCTTTTTCTAAATATTGTTCAACTGCAACATCTCAATCTCTTTTTGATAATTTCTTTTTATTAGCTCAAATAAGTGGTGGAATATGACTAATTCTTGGAATTTCCCAACCAAAAGCTCTATAAATTAAAACATGTTTTGGAGTTGATGGAATCCATTCATCTCATCTGATTATATCTGTAACTTTCATTAAATAATCATCAACTACTACAGCAAAATGATAAGTAGGAAAACCATCTGTTTTTAATAAAACTTGATCATCAACATCTTTTGAAGGAACAGATATCTTCCCTTTTATAGCATCTATAAATTCAATATTTATATCTTTTGGAACTTTTAATCTAACAGTATATTTTTCTCCAGCATCTAATTTTGCTTGAGTTTCTTCTTCAGTTAAAAATCTACAATTTTGGTCATATTTTGTAGGAATTTTTAAAGACTGTTGTTCTTCCCTTAAATTAGTCAATCTTTCAGGAGTACAAAAACAATAGTAGGCTTGTTCTTTTTCAATTAATTCTTTTATATATTTTTGGTAAATATCTAATCTTTCAGATTGAACATAAGGTCAATTTCATAAATCAGAATTTGGTCATTCATCTGGAGTCATTCCAAATTTTTCTAAAATTTCTAGCATATTTTCAATACTATCTTCAACTAATCTTGTTCTATCAGTATCCTCTACTCTTAGCATAAAACTTCATCATTTTTGTTTTGCATACAAATAATTATACAAAACTGTTCTTAAGCTTCAAATATGTAAATATCCAGTAGGACTTGGTGCAAATCTAGTTTTAATTGTCATTTTTTATTATTTTACTTTTAAATTTATGTTATTTTATATAATATAGTTAATTTGTAAAGCTTATTTAATGCTTTTTTATTTAATTTTTATTTGATAAATAAGCTTTTTATATTAAACTATTATTATAATATCTAAATATTAGTTTTTATTTGACAATAAATATATTTTTACTATACTATTTGTAATATTATTTAATTAATTATAAAAATATGAAAGAAAATGAATTCCAAAAATTAGTTTTAGAACAATTATGAAACTTAACAAAAGGTCAAAATATATTAACTAATAAAGTTGATAATCTTGATTCAAGAGTTTGAAATATTGAAAAATGACAAGAAAAGTTAAATGAAAAAGTTGGTAATCTTGAAAAATGACAAATTTGATTACAAGAATCTCTTAATAGATTAGAAAATAATTTTATTGATTTTAAAGAAGAAACTGGGGAAAATTTTGAATATACTAATAAAATGATAAATCAAGCTTTTGAAAATATTTCTGAAAATATGGAACAAAAAGAAAAAGTTGATACTATTTTTAATTTTTTAAAAAAACCTAAAAATAATATAAAAAATACTAAAATAAAACAATATAATAAAAGAGAATCTATTTTAGCTTAAATAATTAATAAAAAAAATAATGTTCAATATAATTTGAAAAAATAAAAAAATAATTACTTCCACTTTGATACCAACAGTAATTGATAAAACTCCACAAGGAGATAGGGCTTATGATATATATTCTAGACTTTTAGAAGATAGAATAATATTTTTATGAGAATGAATTGATTCTGCAGTTGCAAATACTGTAGTTGCACAATTGTTATTTCTTGAAAAACAAGACCCAAAAGGAAATATTACAATGTATGTAAATTCTCCAGGAGGACATGTAACAGCTGGTTTAGCTATTTATGATACTATGCAATATGTAAGCTGTCCAATAACTACAGTTTGTATGTGAATGGCTGCATCTATGGGTTCAATTATTCTATGTGGGTGAACTAAAGGAAAAAGATATTCTCTTCCCCATTGAGAAATTATGATTCACCAACCTTTAGGTTGAGCAGAATGACAAGCTACAGATATTGTACTAGCTGCTGAACATATTGTTAGAACTTGAAAAACTTTATATAAAATTTTAGCAAAACATTCAGGAAAAACAGTAGAACAAATTGAAAAAGATTGTGATAGAGATAATTTTATGTCAGCTGAACAAGCACTTGAATATGGATTAATCGATAAAATAATAAAGAATAAATAAGAAATTTAATTTCTAAAAGAAAATATTATGAAAGATAAAGAAATTCTAGAATTAATTCTAGATAAAATAAATAATATGGATAAAAGGTTTGATTGATTAGAAACAAAGTTTGATTGATTAGAAATAAAGTTTGATTGATTAGAAACAAAGTTTAGTTGATTGGAAAAAAAGTTTAGTTGATTGGAAAAAAATGTAAAAGAATTAAAAACAACAGTAAATAGAATAGATAATAGTAATATTGAAATAAAAGAAGAAATGAATAGTTGATTTAAATATGTAAATGATAGTATAAATCAAGCTTTTGAGAAAATTTCTGAAAATATGGAATATCAAGAAAAAGTTGATACAGTAATTGATCTTTTAAAAAGGAATAGAAACTTTTCTAAATTAAAAACATATTCTTAATTAAAAACATATTCTTATAAAAGTGAAATTGTAGCATAAAAAATAAGTAAGAAATTTAATTTCTTACTTTTATTTTATATAAAGATTTTTAATTTTTTTATATGATTCTTCCTGATTATCTCCATTTACTGTTAATGGTTTAAGAAATTCTATAACAACATTAGATCTTAATACTAATCACTTACTTTTATATCATCAAATAAAACTTATTCTTACAGGTAATATTATAATGTCTTTATCTTTCTGAATTATCTTTTTTATTATTAATTTATATCAATTACGAATTGTACTTGGTTTATCTTTATATCATCATCATGTAATAAATATTCATAAATTTCATCAGTTTAAGATATTTATTATACTCTTTTTTATGCTAGATATATTAACTTTAGCATCTTTAATTCTTTTAAAAACTTTTTCTTCAGCTTTTTTTATGTTAATTCATTTTTGTTCATAGTATTCTTTTCTTCTAAAATTATATACTCAATGATATCACAGTGATTTTAAATATTTTCATACAAATGGAATTTTTAAAAGATTTCAATGACAAATAAAAGGAATATTAATTCATATAGATTGAAAAATATCATCTAATACTTTTCAATCTATATATGAAGGATGATTTGAAATTAATAAAAAATTTCAATCATTAGGAATATTATCAATTCAAATGATTTTAATATCATTTAAGGATATTTTTCAAGTAATTTGTGAAATAAACTTAGTTATTATTTCTCAAATTTTTATATTTAATTGATTTGAAAATTCAAATTCTAATTTATTCATTAAACTTGTAGGAAAATCAAATATAAAGTGTACAAGGCCCTAAAGGGAACCTTGTTGATTTGTTGGATTTTTACCCTCAAGGGGCACCTAGTCATATAAATCAACAGAATGATTTAGCTTTCTGTGACTTAAAATTTTGATTTTCCTACAAGTTTATTTTAGTTTTTTATTTTATAATTTTTTTTATATATTATTAAATTTTTTATTTAGTTCTTTGCTCAAGTTCGCCCTCACTATGTTCATCAGAATTACATATTTTATATCATTCTATACTAGTATGTACTTTATTACTATTTTTAGAAATACATTTTGAATTTAGCCATCATTTTCAATATGAATAATCTCATAATAAAAATACTCATCCTCAAATATCATAAATTTTAATCATCTTTTTTTCTGATGTTTTTCTTAATTCATTAATTACACTTTTAGTTGCTTCTAAATCTAATGGAGCAAACATATAAATAAAATTTGAATCTGAATAATCATATTTTGTTGCATCAATATTTATTAACTCTACATTACTAGAAATATCAAAATCCTCAATAATTTTATTTCAAATATTAACTAATTCTTCATTAAGTTCTATTCATTTAAAATTTATTCAAGAATAAAAATGTGCAAAAATTCATAAAAATCAAGGTCAACTTCATATATCTGTTAAAGTATCTCATTTTTTCATATTCATTTCCTCTATAGTATTTGGAATATTAGTAATTCC
>JAUZRO010000184.1 GCA_030950465.1 Candidatus Altimarinota bacterium
AGGAATTAATAATTTATGTAAAGTTGCAAAAAGAGTTTCACACTGATTTTCTTCAAAAGTTATGTATATCAAAAAATTAACTGCTAGATTTTGTTTGAAAAAACTTGAAATTTAGGTGGTATTTTTCCTGCTATCACGAAAAGAGCCAAGTTTTAAATTAGTTTTTTTATAAAAAAAATTAGCCACACATCTAGAAAGTAATTTTTCCATATACCTCTAAAATATACTTTTCTTTAAAATAGATACTGTTAATAAAATGTTAAAAAGTCTTTTTAAATAGCTAATTAATCTAGAACATAAAAATCTATTTTTGTCTACTTGTTTTATACAAATGTTTTTGACAACTCGCACAAAATTCATATAACTAGTAGTATAGTTTTACTTTAAAAACTTATGAAAAAATTAGATTTTAACATTTTATTAACAATTACTATTAAAAATGACTGTTAAAAACATAGAGATTACTAACAAAGATGATAGACATATTTCAGTATTATTAGAAGAATTAGTAAATTCTATAGAAATTTTTGATAATAGACAAAATATTATTGTTGACACGACACTTTGAATGGCTGGACATGCAATTCAGATTATAAAAAAAATGAATAAATGAGATATTTTTATTTGATTTGATGCTGATGATAGAAATCTTAAATTAGCAAAAATAAATATTGAAAATTCTAATCCAAAGCCAAAAATTATTTTAATTAATTCTAATTTTATTAATTTAAAAGAAGAATTAAATAAAGTTTGAATTGAAAAAATTACTTGAATTTATTATGATTTATGACTATCAAGTCTTCATTTAGATGAAGCTGAAAGATGATTTAGTTTTATGAGAGATTGACCTCTTGATATGAGATTAGATAACAATAGCTGAAAAACGGCAAAAGATATTATAAATTATTATAATGCTGGAGAACTTAGAGAAATATTTATGAAATACTGAGAAAGCTCACAATCTAATAAAGTTGCTCATAAAATAGTGGATTCTAGAAAAAATAATAAATTTGAAACTACATTTGATTTATCTGAAGTAATTGCTGGTTGACCAAAAGAAAAGTCTAAAATTTTTCAAGCATTAAGAATAGAAGTAAATAAAGAGTTGGAAGCTATGGAAAAATCAATTCCAGATGCTATTAACTTATTAGAAAAAGATTGAAATATATTTGTAATAAGTTTTCATTCACTTGAAGATAGAATTACAAAAAATATTTTTAGAAGAGAAACAAAAGACTGTATTTGTACAGACCTAATTTGTTCTTGTCATCATAAAAAGTCATTAAAACTGCATTCAAAAAAACCAATTCTTCCTAGTGAAGAAGAGATAAAATATAATAAAAGAAGTAGGAGTGCAAAAGCTAGATGAGCTACAAAAATTATATAAACTTAAACTAATTTTAAAAGATATGAGAAATTCTAATGTAACATTTCACAGACATACAAAAGAATTTATTTCTAATAGAAGTAAAAATAAACAAGAAGTTAAAAAATGAGTAAATTCAACTTTTATAATATTAGTTTGATTAATTTCTTTTCTATTCATATATTATCTATGAACAGTTAATGCAAATGCAACTCTAGGTTATGAAATTAGAGATTTAGATATTCAAATTTCTCAATTAAAATCTCAAAAAGAAATTATTGAAACTAGAATAGACAAAATCAAAAGTTTAGATAATATAAGTAATGATCCTTTCTCTAATATCGATATGGAAGAAATAAATAATTCTATTTCTCTTGTTATTAAAGATGGTAAAAAATATGTTTATAATAACTAAAAATGCCTGAAGCACTTAAAAATTTAATAAATTCAATCTCATACTTACCTTGAATATGAGAAAAATCAGCCAATAAACTGGCTTTTTTCTTATTAAACTCAAATTCAAATTATTTAGAGTCTTTTTCTCAAAGTTTATTAAATATAAAAGATAAAATATCACAATGTAAAACTTGTCATAGTTTAATTGATTTATGACAGGAAGAATGTAATATTTGCTTAAATCATTCCAGAAATCATAATATAATAGCCGTTATAGAAGAATATTTAGATATGCAAACTATTGAACAGGCTTGAAATTTTGACTGAGTTTACCATATACTCTGATGAGCAATTTCACCAATAAATTGAACTTTTGTTTCTGATTTAAATTTTAATACTCTTTTTGAAAGAATTAATAATTCTGAAGAAAAAGTAGAAATACTTCTAGCTACAAATCCAAATATTGAATGAGAAGCAACAACTAGTTATATTATTGAAATGATAGAAGAAAAAAAATTAAAGCATAAAACTATAATTACAAGATTAAGTAGAGGATTATCTAGCTGATATATAGAATATGCTGATAATATAACTCTAGCAAATGCTATAAAAGAAAGAAAAATAATATCTTAAATTCCCCTATAATCCCCTTTCATAAAGGGGATGAACACAACTATTTATTAATAATGAGATTATGCCATCAGAATTTTCACCAGGTTGAGGTAAAGCTAGAATGAGTAAAGCTCAAATAAAAAAAGTTTTAAAAAAAGAAGCAGAAGCAAGAAAAATAGCAAAAGCTAAAATAGCTGATGCTAAAAAAAGTGATGAATGGAAAAAAGAGCAAAAAAAACTTGCTGATTTAGAAAAATTATTAGACAGTGATGACTTTATTGTTTAGAAATTTAAATAATAAAAACCCCGGGGAATAGTTCAAAAGATTAAGCATATCCCCCGGGGTTAAATTTATATTTATAGTTTATTATTCTTTTAATAGCTTTTTTTAATTAAAAAACTTCTTTCAATTTTATGATCAGTATTAAAACAATTTAAATATTTATAATAATCTATTTTTAAATTCAATAAATTATCAGAATAATTTATATCAAGATTTATTATTGGATTTGAAAAAATAAAATCAGGCTCTAAATAAGTAAAAGCAAGACTACCAGTATTAAAAATAGTAGCAGTTCAGCTATCACTTACTCAAGTTGGATAAAATAAATTTTCTTCAAAAACCTCCAAAACATTATCATCTTTTGTAAAAATATCATTATCTCATTGAGTAAAATATGGATAATATTCTCCATCTATTTTTACATAATAATTTTTATTTTCTGTTAATAATGGTTTAATATTATTTATTGTGAAATCTGTAAAACTAGCACTTCTAAAATTTGCTAATTTTCAAGTTCAAGTAGAAGTACAATTTATAACTTCATCACTAGAATTAGCTATTATTCAAATACTTGTACAATCAGATTGTGAAGTTTCTCAAGCAAAATTTTGAATAAAATAATAATTAATTTTATTATTTTCTAAATTAACAAAATCATCAGTATTATCAGAAAAATTAAAATCATCTTTATCTATATTTATTAAAGTTTCACTAGTATTTATTTCTATTTCTAATTTTGATATATTATTTTTATAAATATTTTCTATTTTTAATTCTGGATTAGTTGAAAAAATTTCACTAGATAATTTTAATATTTCTCATTTCCCTGCATTTGCAATATATAAAATATTATCTGTTGAATTATAAGCTAATCAAATAGGTTCTTCTAATCAGTCTTTTTCATCTAACAGAGTATAAACTTGTGAACCAGATAAATATAAAATTCTATCATTTAAGGTATCTGAAAAAACTATTTTTCAATCTATTTCAACTATTCAAGTTGGAGAATTTAGAAAAACTCCTGTTCAAAAACTTCACTCTACAAATTTATCTCAATAAATATCTCTTCAAACTACAACTTCCCAATTTCAAGATATTTTTTTTAAAATTTGATGATTTAAAATATCTGATTTATAATCTCAATTATTATTTCAAGTATTAAAAGTTACTCAATCTAGTGGAATAAAATTACTTATATATAAATGATTAGTTTTAGTTATTTCTCCAGTTCAGCAATATTGTTCATCAAATTCTTTTATTCAAATATAAGAAAATCCTCATTTATCAAAATATTTATTTTGTCTTAATAATATTCAAGTAGCTGTTCATATAGGAAAAATATTTTTTTTTGAATTTAATATATTTTTTTGTAAATATAAAATATCTTGAGAAAGCTGTTTATTATCATCTATAATTTTTGTTTGAAGAGTAATATTACTCATTCAAGTACTTACAAAAATTCATACACTCACCATCAAAAGCATAGAAATTGTAATTCCTACTACTAATTCTATTAATGTAAAAGCTTTATTTTTCATTTTAATTTATAATTAAATTATCAGGATTTGCTAACTCAAAGAATTTTGCTTTTTTAGAAATTAATTCTTTATAGTTTCAAACTTCTACTATTTTTCAATCTTCTAACATTAATATTTTATCAGCATTTTGTATTGTTGAAAGTCTATGAGCTATAACCAAAGTAGTTCTTCATTTCATTAATTTATCTAGAGATTTTTGTATTAATTTTTCTGTTTTATTATCAAGTGCTGAAGTTGCTTCATCTAAAATTAAAATTTTTGGATTTTTTAAAAATAATCTTGCAATACTTAATCTTTGTTTTTCTCATCAACTAAGCTTTAATCACCTTTCTCAAATAACAGTATCAATTCATTTTTCTAGTTTTAAAACAAAATTGCATTGAGCTTCTTTTAATGCTTTTTCCAAATCTTTTTTAGTTGCTTTATCATTAGCATATAAAAGATTTTGCTTAATTGATGTATTAAATAATGAATTATCTTGAGAAACTATTCAAATATTTTCTCTTAAACTTTCTTTAGAATATTTATAAATATTTTTTCAATCTAATAATATTTCTCAAGAGCTTACTTCCCAAAACCTAAATAATAAATTTATAATAGTTGATTTTCAAGAACCTGTATTCCCTACAAAAGCTACTTTTTCTCAAGGATTTATTTCAAAATTAATATCTTTTAAAATTTTTTGTTTCTCAGAATATCAAAAATTAACATTACTATATTCTATTTTTCATTTTGTATTCTTTATTTTTTTACCTAATTCTGTATTATCTAAAACCATATTATCAAATTCAGTATGCATTTCTTCAACTGCTGTAAGCTGTATACTAACATTTCTTAATCTTGAAAATAAAAATCAAAGTGGGAAATAAATCCATCAAATATATGAGAAGAATAAAAATAAATCTGCAAAGCTCAGAGTATTTTCTATAACAAAAAATACTCAAAATCATAACACAATTATTCTAGCAATCATTACAATCATACCAGAATAAATTGAGGCTATGCTCCAAAATTTATCAATTTTTATTTGTTCTAAGTAAATTTTATTTAAATCTTTTTTTATTTCTTTTTTATATTTTTTTTCTAATCAAAGTGTCTTTGTAAGTGAAAAAGCACTTAAAATATTTCATATAGAACCAAAAATATTGCTCCACCTTTTAAATAACTTTTTTTGTTCAGGTCATACTTTTAGCATAAAAAATAAACCTAATCAAATCATTATAGGAGTCATTAATAATGTTAAAAAAGCCATTCTAATATCTACCAAAAATAATATAACAACTATTGCTAATATAGAAATTATATTTTTAAAAAATTCTGTAAAAAAGAATTCTATAAAATGATACTGTTGCTCTACTCATCTATCAAATATTTTATAAAGACTTCACTGTTTTTTATTCAAATAATCACTATATTCCATTGAAATAATTTTTCAAGCATATTTACTTGTTTGAGATATATAATGATTAGAATTAATTTTTGTAACTAAAAAATAATCATAAATATATTGAACAATAAGAGTGATTAATATATATATTCACCAAAAAAGTATTATATAAATAGTTGTATTAATATCAAAAACTCCAGTTTTTAAAAATTCTTCTATTTGAAAAATTATTTTAGCAAAAATAAGTGGTTCTAAAACTGTTAGTATTGAAACAATAATACCAAAAAAAAGTATTCCAAAAAACTTAATTTTTCATAATAATTCAACATAACTTCAGAATATTTTTTTTATGGTTTTTTTCATAATATTATCTTACTTATTTATTTTTTAAAACTCTTTAAATTTTATTAATATTAGTTTAATGATTTTTAAAATTAAATCAAAAAAAAAATACCATATAAATGATATAATTTTAAAATAACAATGAAATTATACAATAGAAACAAATCTATCTTTAAAAACTCTTCCATCATATTTTGTTCTTTTCTTTACAGAAAATTTCACAGTACCTTCTTTTACAGCAAAAAGTGTAAAATCAGATCCTTGTTCCATACCTTCACCTGGCCAATATTTATTACCTTTTTGTCTGATAATAATATTTCAAGCAATAGCTTTTTGTCATCCAAAAAGTTTTACCCCAAGTCTTTTGGCATTCGAATCTCTACCATTATTAGTAGATCATTGAGCTTTCTTATGAGCCATTTTTAGTAAAATTATTAATTAATATAAACTTTATTTAAAAAGTTATTTTATGCTTTTATTTTCTCTTTTTATTTGCAAATCTAGCAAATGCTTTATTAGCCTCAGCCATTTTATAAACATCTAACTTTTTCTTGATTGCATCACCAGTTTCATTAGCAGCATCTATTAATTCATTTGCTAAAAATTTAGAAAATTGTGTACCTTTTTTCTTTCTTGCTGCATCAATTAACCATTTAGAAGCTAGAAATACTTGTCTTTTTGGATTAACCTCTTGTGGTACTTGATAAATAGAACCTCATACTCTTTTTGGTCTAACCTCAATTTTAGGTAGTAAATTTTCTATAGCTTTAGTAAAAACTCACATAGGATCTTTTTGACCTTTTGATTTAATAATTTCAAAAGAATTATTCATGATTTTAATAGCAATAGTTTTTTTACCATCAAGCATTATGAAGTTAACAAACTTATCATAAATTGCTTTAGTGTTTATTTCATTACTCATTTTTATTGTTTTTTTTAACAATTATAAAAATAATAAAAATTAGAGTATATTTTTCAGTAATTGTTAAACTTACTCTCTAATTTTTATTTTTGCAAAAGTTTATTTTGGTTTTTTAGCACCATATAAACTTCTACTTTGTCTTCTATCACTTACTCATTCACAATCAAGAACTCATCTAACAACATGGTATCTTACTCAAGGTAAATCTTTAACTCTTCCACCTCTAATAGCAACAACACTATGTTCTTGTAAATTATGTCCTTCTCATCCAATATAAGCATTAACTTCAAAACCATTAGTTAGTCTAACTCTTGCAACTTTTCTAAGTGCAGAATTTGGTTTTTTAGGTGTAGCAGTATAAACTTTTACACAAACCCCTCTTTTTTGAGGACAACCACCTGAGATTTTAACTTGTTTTTTCTTAATTGAATTTTTAGTAACTTGTAAAGCTGGAGACTTACTTTTTTTAACAGCAGTTTTTCTACTTTTCTTTATTAGTTGATTTATAGTTGGCATTATGCTCAAAGTTATAAATTTAAAATTCCATTTTTAATAATACCATATAATAGCAAAAAGATAATTATCTTTTTGACCATTGCATAGCTTTTCTCGCTTTGTGTAGACCTGGTTTTTTTCTTTCAACCTTTCTTGCATCACGAGTTAATAAACCAGCTTGTTTTAATATAGCTCTTAAAGAAGAATCTTTTTCTAGTAATGCTTTAGCAAGACCATAGTTGATAGCTTCAGCTTGAGCTGATTCACCAGAACCAGTAACAGCAACATCAAAATAAACTTTATCTTTTAATTTTGTAAGTCTAATTGCTGAATATAAAACATCAAACAAATCTGTTCTAGTTACATATTCAGAAACAATCTTACCATTAATCATATCTTTTCAAGCACCTTCAAAAAGTTTTACTTGAGCAGATGCTGTTTTTCTTTTTCAAACAGCGTATATATACTTTGCCATAAAAGTGAATTAAGATTATAATTTTATTTCTTCAGGTTGTTGAGCATTATATTTATGCTCTGTACCAGAAAATAATTTCAATCTAGAAATCATAGATTTCCTTAATTTATTTTTTGGTAACATACCCCTAATAGCTAATTCTAATGCTCTAGTAGGTTTTTTTGTCAATAAGTTTTCTAGTGAAAGTTCTTTCAAACCTCATAAGAAACCAGTATGTCTATAGTAAATTTTATCTGTCATTTTTTTACCTGTTACAGCAAATTTATCAGCATTAATCACAATAACATAATCACCATTATCAACATGTGGAGCAAAGTTAACTTTATGTTTCCCTTTTAGAATAACTGACAACTGAGTTGCTAGTCTTCATAAAGTTTGACCTTTTGCATCAACAATGAACCACTTTCTATCAGCAGCATCGATTTGTTTTGGCATTATAGTTTTCATCAATCCAATGAATTAATAATTAAATTAGTTCTAATAATACAATTTTTGCATTATCTCAATCTCTATATTTGATTGGAGTAATTCTAGTAAAACCAGAAGTTTTTTCTCCTTTATATTGTGGAGCAACATTCTTAAATAATTCTAATGAAGATTCTTTTGTATACAAGTAAGCTTTAACAGCTCTAATTGCATTCATTTCATCTTTAGAATTAACAATATTTATAAGTTTATCAACTAGAGGTAAAACTGCCTTAGCTTTTTTCATTGTAGTTTTTAAAGACTTATGTAAAAAAAGATCTGTAGCTAAATTTCTTAGCATTGCATCTCTATGTTGGAAACTTTTTTTCTTAAATTTAAGATGTTTTCTAACTCTATGTCTCATAGTTAGGTGTAAATATTAAATAATAAGTATTTAACTTTTTAGTCATCTCAAAGAAGTTTTAAACCTCTTTCAGCTAAAGATGCTCTTATTTCTGTCATAGCTTTTTTACCAAAACCTTTTATTCAAACAAGTTTTGTTTCAGTACATTTAGTTAATGCTTCAATAGAAAGAATATCTCCATTTATTAATGCATTTAATGTTCTGGGTGAAAGCCCCATAATTTCAATAGGAGTATAAGTTTCTTTTTCTAATTCTTCTTTAACTTCTTCTTTTTCTCTATTTAATAAATCAGCTACATCTGAGATGAATTCTCCATCTACTTGTAATCATTCTTCATTAAACATACTAAAATATGAAGTTAACATTTCTCCAGAAAACTTAATAGCATCTGCAGGTGATATAATTCATGAAGTTGAAACTTCCATTTCTAAATTTTCTAGATTAGTCATATCATCAATCCTAGTAGGTTCAATTCAATATTTAACATTAGTAATTGGAGAGAAGTTAGCATCAAGTAATAATACATTAACATCATCTTCTCTTTCTCTCAATTCTTCAATAGATAAATATCAAACACTTTTTTCTACTCTAATTTCAATATCTAATTCTAATCAATCTTTATCAATTTCAGTAATATACATATCTTTATTCAAGATTTTAACTCCTGCTGGAGCTTGTATATCAGCAGCAGATACAACACCTGCTTTATTTTTATTTATTTTCAACCACTCAATTCAAATATCATTTTTTTCAACAATTAACCCCTTTAAGTTAAGCATAATATCAACAATTCCTTCTTTTATTCAAGGAAGAGTAGAATATTCATGACTTACTCACTTTACTTTGATTCCCGTTATCTTAGTTCAAGGTAATGAAGACAATAAAACTCTTCTCATAGAATTTCATAAAGTAATCCCATAACCTCTTGGTAATGGCCCTACTTCAAATTTTGAAACATTATCTCCAATTTTCTTTTCAGCTATCTTAGGAATTCAAATTGTATTATGAACAATATGCATATTTTTTTGAATTATAAAAGTAACAATTTAGTTTACACTATTTAGAGTAAAATTCAACAATTTTTTGTATATCAATAACAGCTTCAAAATCATCTTTTGAAGGTAATGATTTAACAGTAATTGTTAATTTTTTACTATCAACTTCTATCCATTTACAGTTAGAAATTTTACCTTTATTATCTTTTGCAAATTCTGCAAATTCTTCAAGTAAAGTCTTATATAAAGGACTTTCTTTCAATTTATCTCTTAAAGAAACTACATCACCTACTTTTAATGAGATAGATGGAATAGTTACTTTAACACCATTTACAGTGAAGTGAGCATGCCCAACAAATTGTCTAGCTTGCATTCTTGTTCTGGCAAAACCAGATCTGTAAACAACATTATCTAACCTTAACTCTAAAAGAGTTAACATTTTTTCTCAAGTAGTTCAAGCTGTTTTTGATTTTTGTGCTTTTGTAAAATACGACACAAACTGTTTTTCTGATAAACCAAACATTCTTTTAGCAAGTTGTTTTTTTCTAAGTTGAGTACCAAATTCACTAGCTTTTCTAGTTTTCATTGGAGCTCTCTTACCTTTAGTTAAATCATACTTTTCAGTTCAAAACAGATTAATACCTTCTCTTCTACAAAGTTTTTTCTTTGGTCAAGTATATCTCATACTATTAATTAAAAATTAATAAATATATTATAATGTTTTTTAAAACATTAATTGTTCTTAAAGTTTTCTTACTTTCTTTTTTCTACAACCATTATGAGGAACCGGAGTTATATCATAAATAGCTTTTAATTCAACACCACCAGAGATTAAACCTCTAATAGCCTGTTCTCTACCAATCCCAATTCATTTAACATAAACATCTACTGTTTCTATTGAATGAAGCATTATAGCCTTTTTGATAGCATCTTCTGCTATCATTTGTGCTGCATAAGGAGTAGATTCTCTAGCACCTTTAAATCAAACACTTCAACCTGTAGCCCAAGTTAATACATCACCTTTTTCACTAGTAACACTAACAATAGTGTTATTAAAAGCAGCTTTTATATGTACTTGACCATGAGATACAATTGATCTAGTTTTTTTACTTTTCTTTCTTACAGTTTTTTTAGCCATAATTATATTATGTAATTATTAAATTATAAGACTATTTCTTTTTTCATGCGATAGCAGTAGATTTTCATTTTCTAGTCTTCGCATTAGTTTTAGTACTTTGCCCTCTTACAGGAAGTCTTTTTTGATGTCTTACACCTCTATAACATCTAATCTCTTTAAGTCTTTTAATGTTTCCATTAATAAGTCTTCTTAAATCACCTTCTACTATATATTCTTTAACTTCAGCTCTTATTTTATCTAAATCGTCTTCTGAAATAGTCTCAATTTTAAGATTTCTTTCAATTGTTAATTTATCTAAAATACTTTGAGAAGAAGTTTTTCCTATACCATAAATATAAGTTAGGGCAATTTCAACATGTTTACCTTTTGGTAAATTTACTCAAGCAATTCTTGCCATATTACTAAATTTATTAATAAAGTATTATTATCCTTGTCTTTGTTTATGTTTTGGATCAGTTTTGCAGATTACTCTAACAATTCCTCATCTTTTTATAATTTGACAATTTCTGCACATTTTT
Source organism: Candidatus Altimarinota bacterium (assembly GCA_030950465.1). GTDB lineage: Bacteria > Patescibacteriota > Gracilibacteria > BD1-5 > UBA6164 > CALLPO01. Next base: position 11,297 of record JAUZRO010000184.1, read on the forward strand.
TTTACAGACGGTCTTACTTTCATTTTCTATATAATTAATTATATAAATTAATACTATACATTAAGCTTCTGTCTTTTTAATTCATCTAAAAGTAATCCTACCTTTTGATAAATCATATGGACTAAGTTCTACTGTAACAGTATCTCACTCAATCAGTTTGATGAAATTTTTTCTCATCTTTCAACTTAAATATCACTTTACAATTCCTCATCAGAAATCTTCTGGTAATTGAATATCAAAAACCAGACCAGGTAAAGCTTTGAGTATAACTCAAGTTGTTTCTATTTTATCCTCTTTACCAGACATAATATGTATGCATTTAAAAAATAGCCCTATAAATATAAGACTATTCAATATTAATGCAAATCTTTTTTTGACTTTTTTATTTTAATCATAAAAATGTACTAAAAAAGATGTTTTTGCCAAACATCTTTACTTTTTTATCAGCCATATATTTATATTAAAATATATAACTCTATACAAATGCAACTGCTGATTTTATACTTTCTTTTACAATCTTTGCTTTTCATTCATGATTCTCTGTAACTAAATATAATCCATTATCTAAAGCAAATCTTTTTGTTTTTTCATCTGCAAATGTTCTTGCTCACATTACTCCATAAACTTCTAATTCACCATAGCTTTTATCTTTTATATATTCTTTAAATTTTGGTAAAGTTTTTTCTATAAACTTCTTTATATGACTCATTCATAATTTTGTTTTTATTTCTCATAAAAATACTTTTGTCCCATTTATTCATATTATATCAAATTCTGCCAATAGTTTTTTATTACTTCTATATTCTCTATTTCTTAATACTTT
>JAUZRO010000185.1 GCA_030950465.1 Candidatus Altimarinota bacterium
AAAAAGCTAAAAAAGATTTATTAAGTAAATTATTAGATTTTAAAAATATTATAGAAAGTAAATGAATTACTATAAATTGAAATAATCTACAAGATCTATCTAAAAATATAAAAAACTATTTTAAATTTAAATGATATATTTTTAAACCCTGACTAGTTCCTAATTGAAATTGAACACTTGCTTTAAATTTAGCTTTATATAAAAAGATATCTTCTAGAAATGAAAGTCTAGATAATTTTACATTATTATGAACAATAGATAAAGAAGTACCTATAAATGATGTACAAACTATTATTTGAAGTTATGAAAATTCTAAGTGATTTATAAATGATTGACTAACAATTCAAGGAACAGATTGAAGTAACCAAATTTTAATTTTTCCCAAAGAATTAAAACAACTTGCAAAAATGCAAAATATTTCAGATATTGATTGATATAGAGAATCTGTTGAAATAAATGAACTTTCTCAAGTTTATTTTAGTAATTTTATAGATAATAGATTTTTATGAGTTAAATTAAAAGATTTTGTTGAAGTACCTAATCCTAATTGGACTATACATTCAGTTTTAGAAGCTTATTCTGATTATGAAACAATTAAACAATGAGACTTTTCTGAAACAGAAATAGATAGAATTAGAAATTCTAAGGCAAATAAATATTCATTTTCTAAAGCAATAATAAATGCAACTATAGATGAAAGAAATAATAGTTGAGATAAAACTCCATTAAAAGAACTTATATTAGAACAATATGAATTAAATATAAAAAATATTATTGGAAGTTTCAATTGATATTTAGATTATATTAATAAGCAAAATTAAAATTTTGTTTTTTTTATTGCAAAAAAATCTATAGGAGATTACATATTATTTAAATATGTAAACTCTTATTTACATATAATGCTGATATGTAAATAATATATTGAAAAACTTTACATATTGCTTGCTTTTAAAATAAATATGAATAAAATATCTAAAATTTATACTTAATTTACTAAATTATGTTTGATAAAAATATTGCATATAATGATTTACCATTATTACCTTGAAAATTTGATTATGAACAAAAAGAAATTTTGAAACTTACTATAAAAGCAAGTGAGGCACTTTCTAAATTAAATGGATTATTATACTTAGTTCCAAATATAGAAATATTAATTTCTCCACTTTTAACAAAAGAATCTGTTGAAAGTTCAGCTATTGAAAATATAAATACTACAACATTAAAAGTTTTACAATCTCAGGCATTACCAGAAAAAAATATTGCTTGAGCAGAAAAAGAGGTTTTACATTATCATAATGCTATATTAAAAGGTTTTGAGAATATTAAAAAATACTGATGAATTGGTTATAACTTTTTAATTGAAACACAAAGTATTATTGAACCAAATAAAACTTGAATTAGAAAACTTCCTTGAACAGTTATTGCTAATTGATTTTGAGAAACTTTATATACTCCACCTTCTTGAAAAGAAAATATTGATAAACTATTAACTAATTTAGAAAAATTTATTAATGATATGGAAGATGATATAGATCCTTTAATTAAAATGCCTGTAATCCATTACCAGTTTGAAAGTATTCACCCTTTTTATGATTGAAATTGAAGAACTTGAAGAATTTTAAATGTATTATATTTAGTTTTAACTAAAAAATTAGATTTTCCAGTTTTATTTTTAAGTGAATATATTAATAAGACAAAATGAAAATATTATAAACTATTAAATAAAACTACAAATACCAATGATTATACAAATTTAATAATATATTTTTTAGAGGCTATTATTGAACAATCAAAAAATACTTGAGAAAAAATATTGAAAATTAAAGAATTAATGAGTGAAAAAGAAGAAAAAATAGAAAAATTAAATATGGATTATTCTAAAGTTACAAAAATATTATTTTCTTTTCCATTTTTAAGTGTAAATGAACTTGCAAATAAATTAGAAATTTCAAGACAAGCAGTAACAAATAATATTTCTAAACTTGAAGAAAATAATGTTGTAGAAAGTATAAAAATAGGAAGAAATAAACTTATTTTCATTCCAGAATTTATAGCATTATTATCATAAAAATGAAGTGCAACTTTTAGTATAAATAAAAAAATCCAAATTTGGATTTTTTTTATCTTCTTTTTTTTCTAGTTGTTTTTTTAGTTGTAGTTTTTGAAGAAGATTTTTTTGCAGAACTTTCTTTATTTTTAGCAACAGTTTCTTTTCTTTTATCATCTCTTGCTTGAGTTTCTGTTTTAGATTGTTCTTTTGTTTCAGCTAAAGAATCTTTTGTTACACTTCTATTATTTTCAATATTATTTGGTCTTTGTGGAACTTGTGCTGATCAACCTCAAAATAATTTATTAGCAATTATTCATCAAAGTAATGCTCAACCTGCAGAAGCTAAGAATGTTCATAACCATTCACTTTCTCAACCTTCTTCAACTTTAGTTAACTCTTCTGTAATTTTTGCTTCAATTTCATTTGGAGTCATTTCTTCAAAAAGTTTATTTGGTTTTTCTGAATAATTAAAAATATAATTTTTTAATAAATCAGCATTATCTGAACAGATTTTATATTTATTAACTATTTTATCAAAACTTTTTTCTCCTCCACAATTTTCACTAGGAGTAATTCATTCACTACAAACAAAAACATTTTGATTATCCTTATTACAAAGCAATTGTTTACAGTCTGCATCTTTATTTTCACAAGATTGAACATATAGCGTTTTCACATCAGGATTTGTATCTTCAACAACTGGAGTAGCTTCTGTACTTCAACCACAAGAAGCTAAAGTTAATAAACTTACAATTAATAATATTCTTTTCATAAATTATTTTTTATTTTTAAATTAAAGTAGTTGAATTATAAAGAAATTTATTTTTTTGCAAATAATAATCTTTTTTTAAAAATAAAGTTTTACTATTTTTAAAAAATACATAATATATAAATATTATTAATTAATTATAAAAATATGATAAGTTTAACAGAACAAGGAAAAAAACATCAACCATTAGCTCAAATTGATGGAGAAAATATAGTTATTACTATATGAAGAGAAATTACACATCCTATGCAAGAGGTTCATTTAATTGAATGTGTAGACATTTTAATGTATACAAAAGCTGGTCTTTTAAGAGTAAAAAACTTTGAATTAAAACATACTGATGAACCAAAAATCACTTTTCCAGTTAGTGATTTAAAATCAGGAACTTACAAAGTTCAAACTAAATGTAACCTACATTGAACTTGGTATGATGATTTTGTTATATAAAAAAATAAAATTATGATGAAACAATTTATAATTACAAAAAAAATAAATTTAACTCCTGATGTTTTTGAAATTCATTATAAATCTAATGAAGAATTTGAAATAAAACCAGGACAATTTATTACTTTTATTTTGCCTAAAATTTGATGAAGAGCTTATTCTATTTTAGAACAAAATTGAGATAAAACTATCTTAATTATAAAAAGAGTAAAAGAAAATAATTGATGAAGATGATGAAGTATATTTTTATGTGATGCAGAAGTTTGAAAAACTTTTAATTGAGTTGGTCCAGCATGACATTTTATCTTAAAAGAAGAAGATAATAATAAATTATTTATTTGAACTGGAACAGGTTTAGTACCTCTCTATAATCAAATAATTGCTTGACTTGAAAGATGAGATAAATCAGATTATACTTTACTTTTTTGAATAAGAACTAAACAAGATATTTTTTACAAAGAAAATTTTGAAAAAATATCTGAAAAATATAGTAATTTCAAATATAATATATATTTAAGTAGGGAAGAAGTAGAGTGAACAAATAAAGGTTATGTAACTGATTTTCTAACAAAACAAAATTTAGAAAAAACTAATGAAATATACATTTGTTGAGCACCTGCAATGGTAGATTCTTCAATTAAAAAATTAGAAGATTCTTCAATTATAAAAGAAAACATATATTTTGAAAAATATTAAGAACTAAATTTAGTTCTTTTTTTTGATTTTAATTTTTTTTATGATAAAATATAATTATATTTTATCATTAATAAAAATTATATGGAATTTTGCTTAATAACTGATAGTAAAAGAGAATTATTAAATAGTATAGGAGAATTAAGTAATACTACAACTTCATCATCTATAAAAGAACAAATAAAAAATATAGGTATATACTTCTCACCTTCTCAAAACTTTTCATAAAAATATACTACTTTATACCTATTTTATCAAAAGAAGCATGGTTTAAGCAGATTGAACTTTTTAATATATTTTTTAGATTTTTTTTAGATTTTCACTT
>JAUZRO010000186.1 GCA_030950465.1 Candidatus Altimarinota bacterium
ATTTATGTAAAGTTGCAAAAAGAGTTTCACACTGATTTTCTTCAAAAGTTATGTATATCAAAAAATTAACTGCTAGATTTTGTTTGAAAAAACTTGAAATTTAGATGGTATTTTTCCTGCTATCACGAAAAGAGCCAGAAAAATTAGATTTTTTTCTTTTTTTTTGTATTATAAAAAAGGCTAAATAATTAATTTATTTAGCTTTACTATAACCTCTTTTTGAGGGATGTTTATAATTAGTGAATTAGTTACTCACTTTTACTTGTCTTAGCCTTTGGAGTGTTATTTATTTTTTAGTAAAAAAGAGGATATTTATAACCTCAGCACAAATGATAAAAAAAGATAAAAAGAAACTTTTTACTAAAATTAAAGATATTTTTATATCGATTTGCTTTATTGCAAAAATTATTGATTTTATTAAGTTTCTTAGAGAGCTTTTAAATTAATATTATATATGAGCTAAGCATATATAAATTATTAAATAAAAAAAAGAAAAAGATTAGTTATTTCTTTTTCTTCTAAATTTAAAGAGAATATCATATTCACCTCAACACTGTAAATACATTATACTAAAAAAACAGAAAAAAGTCAAAACTTTTAAATTAAATTTCTAAAAAAATAAAAATATGTCATTTGTTCACCTTCATAATCATTCTCATTTTTCTATTTTGGAATGATTACCAAAACCAAAAGATTATGTATTAAAAGCAAAAGAGCTTTGAATGGAAGCTGTTGCTTTAACTGATACTTGAAATTTACATTGAGGTCATGAATTTTATAAAATTTGTAAAAGTGAATGAATAAATCCAATAATGTGAGTGGAGATTTTTGTTAAGTCTAGTATTGATCCTAAATTAAAACACAAATTGGTTTTAATTGCTAAAAGTTTAAAATGATATCAAAATATTATTCAACTTTTGACTAAATCTAATTTAAGTAGTAGCGAAAATTTTGACTGAATGAGTTTAGATGATATTAGAGAAATTAAAAATAATCTAGATAATAAAAATTTAGAAATAATTTGTCTTTCTTGACCAATTACTTGAGAAATACCATTTTATATTTTATCTGGAAAATCTGATGAAGAAATTTTAAATAGAATAAAAATTTATCAAGAAATATTTTGAGAAGAAAATTTTTATCTAGAATTATTAGACCATAGAGATATTCCAAAACAAGAAGTTGTAACTAATAAATTAATAGAATTAAATAAAAATTTTAATATCCCTGTTGTTGCTTGTCAAAATACTTATTATATTAATGAAGGTGATAAAGAAACTCAAGATGTAATTCAAGCTCTTTGAACTGGTCATGAAATAGAAAATCCTGATAGACCAAGTTTAATTAATTGAGATTATTCTTTTAAAACTGAAGAAGAAATGCAAATGCTTTTTGGTTTTATTCCAGAAGCATTAGCAAATACTGTAAAAATTGCTAAACAATGCAATATTGAATTTGAAACAGGTTGAATATTAATTCCTATTTTTGAATTACCAGAAAAAGATCAAATTATTTATGAAAATGCTTTAAACTCCCCTCTACCCCAAGGGAGAGGGGCTGGGGGTGAGGGCTTTATTCAAAAAATAAATTCAGCAGAATGGTATCTTCGTTATTTATCTTTTAAATGATTAAATTGGAGGTTTGATTATTGACTTGATGATGAAACAATTTTTGAGTTTATAAAAAAATTACCTGGAGATAAATTAAAACAATCTCTTCAAGAAACTCTTCCAGATGAGCTAAAAGCGTTAGCTTTGACTTATTATACTGATAATAAAAAAGAAAGATTAAATAAATTAACAAAAAATCAACAAGACCATATTGAGAGATTAGAATATGAATTAGTTGTAATTCATGAAATGTGATTTGATGGATATTTTTTGATTGTAGCAGATTATATTAATTGGGCTAGAGATAATGATATTCCTGTTTGACCTTGAAGAGGTTCTGCTGCGGGTAGTTTAATGGCTTTTTTATCAGGTATCACAGATATTGACCCTATTAAATTTGGACTGATTTTTGAAAGATTTTTAAATCCAGCCAGAGTTTCAATGCCTGATATTGATACTGATTTTGCTGATGTTGATAGATCAAAAGTTATAGATTATTGTAGAGAAAAATATTGAAGTGATAAAGTTGTTCAAATTTGTACTTTTGGTACTTTTGCTGCTCGTGCTGCTGTAAAAGATGTTTGAAGAGTTATGTGAATTCCTTTCCAAGAAATGAATGAATTAGTGAAATTGATTCCTGAAAAACCTTGAACTAAATTAAAATGAGCTTTAGAGGATTCTTTTGAATTTAATGAAGCTTATAATGAAAATGAACAAAATAAAAAAATTATTGATTTTGCTTTAAAAATTGAATGAAATACAAGACAACTTTGAGTTCATGCTTGTGCTGTAATTATAGCTCCAGAACCAGTAACAAATTTTTGTCCACTTCAACATCCACCAAAAGATGATAAAGTAATTATTACTCAATATTCAGCTTATCCTCTTGAGGATTTAGGACTTTTAAAAATGGATTTTCTTTGATTAAGAAATCTGACAATTATTAAAAATACACAAAAAATTGTAAAAAATAATAAATGAGATGAATTTGATATTTTAAAAGTTCCTTTAGATGACCCAAAATGTTTTGAAATATTTGCAAATGGGGACACAACTTGAGTTTTTCAATTTGAATCTGAGTGAATGAGAAAATATTTAAAAGATTTATCTCCAGATACTTTTGAAGATTTAATTGCTATGGTATCTCTTTATAGGCCTTGACCACTTGCATATATTCCAAGTTTTATTGAAAGAAAATATTGAAGAGAAGAAGTTAAATATATGACTGATGATTTAAGAAATATTTTATTAGAAGAAAATGTTAGTGAAGAAGAAATAAATCATCAAAAAGATTTATTAGAATTAGACTTAAAACAAATTTTAGATGTGACTTATTGAATTGCTGTTTACCAAGAACAATTAATGTTTATTGTTCAATATATGGCTGGTTTTTCTCTTTGAGAAGCTGATATGCTTAGAAGATGAATTTGAAAGAAAAAAGTAGAAGTAATTGCTGCTTTAAAAACTGAATTTATTGAAAAATGAGCAAATTATAAATCTTATCATCCTAGAGTTACACAATATATTTATGAAGAAATGATTCAGCCTGCTGCAAATTACTCTTTTAATAAATCTCATGCTGCCTGTTATGCCTTTATTGCCTACCAAACTGCATATTTAAAAACTTATTACAGAACAGAATTTTTAACTGCTGTAATGATTTCAGATGAGGAAAATATGGAAAGAATTACAATGGAAGTTTGAGAGTGTGAAAGTCATTGAATAAATATTTTACCACCAGATGTTTGAGAATCAATGAAACATTTTACTTATATTGATGATAATAATATAAGATTTTGATTAAAAGCTATTAAATGAATTTGAGACTGACCAATAGATAAAGTTATAGATACAAGAAAAGAAAATGATTGAAAATTTGAAGATTTACAAGATTTTGTAGATAAATGTTGAAAAGAAGTAATGAATAAAAAATCTTTAGAATCTTTGATAAAAGCAGGAGCTATGGATAATTTTTGAGATAGATGACAATTATGGGATTCAATTCAAAATTTAATTCAATTTGCTAGAAGAGATGAAAAACAAAAAAACACTAATCAAATGTGACTTTTTGCAGCAATGTGAGAAGAATTTGAAGATAAATTAGAACTTGAACAAAATTTTAAAAAATTTAGTTTTGAAGAAACACTTTCAGGAGAAAAAGAAATGATAGGTTTTTCTGTCTCAGGACATGCATTAGATTGATTACAAAAATATTGTGAAAGAAGAAGTAATAAAGTCCAAAAGTTAAGAATGAATTTTGATGAATTATTAGAATTAGATAAAAAAGAAAATCCAAAACCACCCCTAGCCCCTCCTTTAAAAGGTGGGGGAAATGATTCAAATACTCCCCTCCTTAATAAGGAGGGGGAGGGGGTGGTTAAGAAAAAAACTGAAAGAAAAGAGACTCCAATTCAAGCAGTTTGAGTAATATCTGACATTAGATCAATTATTACAAAAAAAGGTAAAAAAATGATGTTTCTGAAATGTGAATGATTTGATTATGATTTTGAAGTTGTTTTATTTCCAAGAGATGTAGAAAAATTTGCTGATAAAGTTGATGTTGATAGATTTATTATTGTAAATTGAAATTTAGAAATAAATTTTGAATACAAAAGAAAATCAATTCAAGCTAGAGATATTAAAACTGCAAGTATTACACAAGTTAGAGAACAAGCAAAAGATTTATGAATGATGAATGATTTAAAAAGAAGTGTTGGTTTATTTCAAGCACAGACCTCACCCCAGCCCTCTCCTTTGGAAGTAGAGGGGGTAGAAAAAAAATGTGATTTAAGTGATGAATGTAGAGATACATTGAATGTGTCTCTACAAAAAGATATTTCAGAATATATAATTAATATTCCAGTATCAGCAAAAAAAGAAGATTTGTTAATTTTAAAAGAATTTTTAAAACAAGAAAAATCTTGAAATATAGAAATTTTTATAGATTTAAAATGAAAAAAAATATCTACAAAAATTAGTATTGCAGGTATAAATAATTTGAAAAAATGGGCAGAAAAAAAATGGAATTAATTTTTATTTGAATTATTGCAATTTTTATTTATAATAAAAAAAATTTATAATAAAAAAATAAAATATGCTAAAAATAGAACAATGAAAAAGAAATACAATATTAAGAACAATTAGTTCTAAAATAACTAAAGATGAATTAAAAAATAATATTAAGCTTTGAAAAGAAATGCTAAAATATATTAAAGACCCAGATAATTGAGGTGTAGGTTTAGCTGCTCCACAAGTTTGATATAATAAAAGATTAATTGTTGTTAGTCTTTTAAAGGACCGGGAAGATGAATCTTTTCCAACAATAATGATGATTAATCCAGAAATATTAGAACATTCTAAAGAAAAGCAAATTTCAGAAGAGTGATGTCTTAGTTTACCAGAAGAAACTTGAAAAGTACCAAGATTTAAAGAAATTAAATTAAAATATTTTGATGAAAAGCTTAATGAAAAAATTATTAAATTAAATTGATTAAGATCTAATATTATTCAGCATGAAATTGATCATCTTGATTGAATATTATTTACAGATAGAATTGAGGAAAGTAAAAATACTAAAAATTTAAAATTTTAAAAAAATATAGAAAAATAAATTTTTCTATATTTTTTTGTATATAAGGGGACTAAAGCCACCTTTTTTTTATTTTAAATCTTTTTCTATTTCATCTTCTACTTCTTTTTGTAGAAGAATTTTTCTTAGAAGAATTCTTCTTTCTTGTTTTTTTAACTCTTTTTTATAGTTTTCTACACTAAATAATATTATAGGGAATATATAATTATTTAATAAAAATATTATTAAAATAGATAATGATACAAAAAACAATCATGGAAAAAGATTTTCTGAAATATAATTAATTTTTTCAAAAATTTCTTCTGTGCCTAAATATGTATATTTAAATCAAATCATTTTTATTGTTCTATTAGTTCAGCTGTTAAAATTAATCTATTTAAAGTTGTTCATATTGGCCAACAAGTCATAAGAGTAAGTTCTTTTTTATTTTGATCATTTTTCAAAACTCAGATATCAGTTGGTTTTACAACTTTTTTTTCTTTAATAATATATTTATATTTTTTTTGCCCATAATAAGAATAAATTATATCTCATACTTCAACTTGTCATAATCTTGCAAATACATCATTATAATTACCAGATATCCAAGGGAAATTTGAAGAATGCCCAAAAATAAAACTGTTACCTTTCTCTCCAGGTCTTGCACTTCATGGATACCTTACTACTCAACCTTCTAATTCTTTCATTAAAATATTATCAAATTTATTCTTTGATTCTACAGTAGTTTCTTTTATATCTATTAAAGGGATATTTTTACCAATTTTAGGTATTACAATTCTATTTTCATATGGTACAATATTTATTCATAAGTCAATATCTTTTTTTTCAGAACTAGATATTATTTGTTTTATTGAAAAAGTATTTTTAATTTTTTCTACTTTCTTAGTTTTTTGTTTAAATTCTTCTATTTTTTCAGATTTTGTTTTTTTATAAATAATATCTTTTTCTTTTATTTCACCAGCATTAACTGAATTTAAGAGAGAACTAGCTGTTTCTTTATTTTGATCTTCAAAAATATAACTTTCTACAATATTAGAATAAGCTGAAAAATTACTACTAATTAATAAAACACCAAAAATTGTAATAGAAGTTAGTATATATTTTATTCAAAAAAGTGAAGTATTAATAAATTGTTTTAAAAAATTAGATTTAATTTTAATATTTGTTTTAATATTTGTTTTAATATTTTCTGAAATATTTTCAGATTTTTTTTCAATATTTTCTAATATAGCCTCATTCTTTTGAGTATTTATTTTATTTTCTATGAATTTTATCTTTACAGTAAAAATTCTTTTTACCATTTTTTCAGGTATAAAAGTATTTTCAACCCTATTTAATATTTCATCAGGAAGCTCTATTGCTCCTAAAATATCAATTAATTCATTGCCTGTATTATCTGTGTTCTGCATTTTTTTTTGTATTTATTTTTATATTTATTTTTGTTTTATATAAAAAGTTTATCATATAAAATTTTTATTTGCAAAAAAATAGGGCTCCTTTCGTGATAGCAGGAAAAATCTAGAAAAAATAATAGCTATAAATTATATTATAATGCTATTAAAACATATAAAAAAGAGAAGAAAAGTTTTAAATAAACTTTTTTCTCTTTTTTTGTTGATTTTTAATGTAG
>JAUZRO010000187.1 GCA_030950465.1 Candidatus Altimarinota bacterium
ATAAAAGAATGAGAAGATTTTATTTTTGATAATTGATGAGAATGAATTAAAATTTGAAATAATATATTATTTTTAAATGAAAAATGAGATTTTTTATGAATTTCAGATAAAAAAAATAATGAACTAATTATCAATAATGAAAATATGTTTAAAACAGCACAAATATATAGTCAAAAAGAAAATTGAAAAAAAATATCTAAAAGATGATATAATATCTTAGATTTCAATAAAACTTTAAAAGAGGATAAAGAAATAAAAGTAATAATAGATTCTTATGATATTGAAGAAAATGATACAAATGAAAAAAAATCTTTTTTTGAAGAACAACAAATAATGGATTTAGAAAGAGTATCTAAAACTTATCCAGAAGAAATACGTAGTTGGTTTAAGCCAATAGCATGTACTAGTTATATATGAAGTTGAAAGAACAAAGATGATATAAAATTATATTGAATAACAAAAGAAGATTATGCATTATTTGAAAATGATTTTGAAAATAATTATAATATTTGGAATAAATTTAAAGAAAAGTTTTTAATAGAACAAAATAGATTAATTGAAACAGATATAACAACAGATAAGTGGAAAAAACAAAAATCAAATTGTGATATTTTATTAAATGAATGTTTTAATGAAATGAAAAATGAATATTTAAAAAATACTATTATTTGATGGAGTTTAAAATGATTAATAGAAAAAGAAAATTGAGAAACAGAAAAATTTAGTGATAAAATTTTTATAAAAGATTTAGTTGAAGCAAAAAAAAATATAAAAAATAAATATTTAGATAGATGAAAAGCTTATATTCAATTATGAACATCAATAACTAAAGAAGAAGAAGAAGAAAATATTAATGAAAATAAAAATACAAATATTGAAGAAGCAATACTTTATTTATCTGAAATTGATAATCAAAGAATGTCAATTTCATGAATAAATTGTACAAAATTATTAGTAGAAAATATTAAAAAAAATAATATAGAATGAATAAAAGAAAATTTATTAGATTTAGATTTTGAAAAAGATAGACTAAGTTTAGATTGAATAAAATATTATAATATTTTATCTGAATTTTATTTATCTACAGAAGAAATTAATCAATTAGAAAAAAGTTTTAAACAAGATGAATATTGAAAAATAACAAAAAATAAATGAATTAAAAATGAAATAATAAATAAAAATATTTCAAATGAAGAAATAATTAAAGAATTTAAAGATAAATCAGAAGAAGAAAAACAAGAATATTATAATAAAGGAATAGATATAGC
>JAUZRO010000188.1 GCA_030950465.1 Candidatus Altimarinota bacterium
TTATGTAAAGTTGCAAAAAGAGTTTCACACTGATTTTCTTCAAAAGTTATGTATATCAAAAAATTAACTGCTAGATTTTGTTTGAAAAAACTTGAAATTTAGATGGTATTTTTCCTGCTATCACGAAAAGAGCCAAAAAAAGATAACAAAAAATGTATTAAAGAAATAAATATAGAAAAAATATTTGTAGAATTTGATTGAAATAAAACTTTAACATGGAATGAAATTGATAACTCTCATTTATATGAAGTTATTATTGGTGAAGATTATTTTCCTGTAAATTCAGGTAAATACATTATTTCAGATGATATTATAAATAAAATAAATGGTAAAAATATATTAATTAAAATAATTGCTTATTCTTGAACAGGTTCATTGGATCATTTATGAGAATGAGAAAAATATATAAAAGTTAGATCAAAAGATTGTAATATTTCTAATTTTTGATTAATTAAAAATTGAAAATCTAATACTATTACTTTATGAAATGATGGAAAAAATTGAATTTTTTATCATAACTATTTAGCTACTTGTAAAGATGGAAACTTAATATATACTAATCCACATTATATTAGTGCTGAATGCAATAATTGATATATTGAAAAAGATAAAAGATGTGTAGAAAAAGAAAATTATGAAGTAAAACTTTTTCTTTCTAAAGAAATGTGATTAGATAATAATGAGGCAATGATTGAATTTATTGTAGATGTTCATTTAGAGTGAATTGATAAAGTTGAAATTATAAAATTTGAAACAGAATGAGATTCAACTATAAAAAATGATGATTATGATGATATAACTTCATATCCTGAAGAAATAAAAAATTGAGATGAATGGTATATTATAGCCTCTTCTGAATGAAACAAGGAAGTTTATTCTTATACTTATAAAATAACTTTTGAAAATTTAGGTGATCAAGAGTATAGAGCTCCAATTGAAATAATAAAAAAAGTTTATTTAAATTTAGGTAAATATTTAAAAGATTATTAATATTAAAAATTGATTTTTAAAATCAATTTTTTTTGCAATTATATAATTACTTTATATAATTACTTTGTATTTTATAAAGTAATTATATATTTATGAACCATACTATTACTACAACTCTTTGAGTACAGTATTTTTCTTTTTTAAATGAAGAATCTAAAGAAAAAAAAATAACTAAAAAGTCAATTATTGAAGGCTCTTTTCGTGATAGCAGGAAAAATACCATCTAAATTTCAAGTTTTTTCAAACAAAATCTAGCAGTTAATTTTTTGATATACATAACTTTTGAAGA
>JAUZRO010000189.1 GCA_030950465.1 Candidatus Altimarinota bacterium
CAACTATTCTAAATTAGTTGATAAAAAAATAGAAGATAAAAACAACTTATCAACAGAGGGCTTCAGCCCTTTGAATAGTGTGGAAAATTGAAATAGTAAAAACTATAAAACAAAACAAGATTTATTATATAAATTTTCAAAAGAAAAAGATAAAATTAAATGATATACTAGAAATTATGATTGAAAAATAAAATTTTCTAGAAAAATAGATACAATTATCACTAGATATATTGAAACAGATTTTATGAAAAAATATTCTTACTGAGGAATTAAAAATAAAAATATAGTTATTGATGTATTTTATAAATAAAAAAATAAATAGAAATATACAAGGGGCTAAAGCCACCTTGCTATAATTATCTCTATTTTATACAGATTAAAAACACCAACAAGGTGGCTTTAGCCCCTTGTATATTCACCTAAACTATTGAAAATTATGATAAAAGTAAAAAATCTTACAAAATATTTTTGAGAAAATAAAGTTCTTGATAATGTTAGTTTTGAAATAAAACCTTGAGAAATATGTGGATTTATATGAGAAAATTGAGCTTGAAAATCTACTACAATGAGAGTTTTATCAACTTTAATTTTGGATTATGAATGAGAAGTTTTTATTAATTGAAAAGAATTAAGTAAAAATATATTTTCTTCAAGACAAATTATTGGTTTTATGCCAGATCAATACTGACTTTATGATGATATGACTCTTTGAGATTACCTAGATTTTTTTAGAATTTCTTATTGATTTAAATCAGATATTACAAAAATAGAAAAAGTATTAAAAAAAGTTTCTCTTGAAGATAAAATTAATGATAAAATATGAAATCTTTCAAGATGAATGACTCAAAGAATTTGTTTAGCTAGAGCATTAGTTACTGAACCAAAAATATTAATTTTAGATGAACCAGCTTCTTGACTTGATCCAAAATTAAGAATTGAGCTAAAAAAATTATTGCTTGATTTAAAAAAGAAGGGAATAACTGTTTTTGTTTCAAGTCATATTTTAAATGAATTAGCTGAATATTGTGACACAATTATTTTTATTGAATGATGAAAAATAAAAAAGTCTTGAAATATATCAGAATTATCTAAAAATAAAAAGAACAATAATAAAATAATTCAAATAAAATCTAGTGATTTTAAAAAAATAGAAAAAATATTAAAAGAAAATAATATTAAATTTAGTGAAATAGAACATCAGAATAATTTAGAAGAAATTTATTTAGATGTTATGAAATAGGAAAATAAGAGATGTTCCAACGGAATATTTCTACATTGTAAAGATGTTCTGTTGGAACATCTCTTATTAATTTACTTAAATATAATTATGTTTAAAAATAACCCAATCTTTTTTAAAGACTTGCTTATAACCTTAAATTCTAAACAATGAAAAATTATAGTATTCTTTTTTATGTTTATATATTTTTTGGCTTTTTTATTATTTCTTTCAGAAATAAAATCAGATTATAATTTTTATGAAACTTCAGGTATTTGAAAAGAATTATTTATGACTGCTTGAATTACTCAACTTCTTGTTTTAACTTGAATATCTTTTTTTAGATGATTACAAAGTTTCACTGTTGAAAAATCAAATAAGACTCTAGATTTTATAAAAATATCTCCTATAAGTTCAACTAAATTTGTTCTAGGAAAATTTTTATCAAGTATTTCTTTTATACTTTTACTTTTTTTAATTTCAATTCCTTTCTTATCAGTTTGACTTGTTTTATGATGAGTTAATTTAAGTGATATTTTAATTTATTGTCTCTACACTTTTTCATATACATCATTTGCAGTATTGCTTTGAATGTTTATTTCTTCACTTTCTAAGAATACAATTTTCTCTATATTATATTGATTTATATCTATTCCTGCTTTAATATTTTTTATAGTTTTCTTTTTATGATACACAACAGATTATTTTGAATTTAATAACTTTTTTAGAAATTGAAGTAAAAGTATATTTTTTACTATTATTCCAGTTACTATATTTACTTATATTCCAGAAAAAGATACAATAATAAACTTTTTTTGATTAAATATACATTATTTATTTTATCATTTTGCATTCTTTGGAATAATAAATTATTTTTTATTTACTTATATTAATAAAAAATATAAAGAATTTTCAGACTTAAAAATAAAAACTTTTTCTTACTTTGAAACATTTTTATTAATACTATTATTTTCTATTTTTTCAGGAGTTTTTAGCACAGCTATTTTTGGATTAGTTTTTTCATTTTTAATATTTATTTATTTATTTTATATTTTTAATAATAGTAAATATTGAATTTATAAATACATA
>JAUZRO010000019.1 GCA_030950465.1 Candidatus Altimarinota bacterium
ATAATTTATGTAAAGTTGCAAAAAGAGTTTCACACTGATTTTCTTCAAAAGTTATGTATATCAAAAAATTAACTGCTAGATTTTGTTTGAAAAAACTTGAAATTTAGATGGTATTTTTCCTGCTATCACGAAAAGAGCCAATTTTTAAGTTTTTTTATTGATGATTATCTATATCAAAAACTTTTAAAATATTTCATTCTAATTTACACAAAGCTCTAAACTGAATATTTATTCTAAAATAATATATTCAATCTTTTTTAGGCTCTTTTAATTTAAATCTAATTTTTTCAAAATATCAATCTAGCAAATAGTTTTTTGCTTTTTTATATTGTTTATCTAAATTTCTTCTTTCTAAAAAATTAATTAAATCATCTGATATTAAAACTTTTTCAATCATATTTTTAATAATTAATGAAATTTAATTTATCTATATTTTTTAATTTTTCTTGAGATGTTTTTCATAAGTCACTAATACTTATATCAAAAAGGTCAACTTCATTTACTCAAAATTCTTTTTCTATAAAAATTAAAAATTTTTCTTGAACATCTCTACTAGTATAATTATTTTCCACAATTACTTTCTCTAAAGTTGGATTATCAATTGTTATTGTTGTCATAATTATTTTTTTATTAAAATATTTTTATTATTATATATAATTTTTATTTTTTTCAAAATTTTTAAGTTTTTTTATTAATAAACATTAAACCCCGGGGACTAGTTCTTAAAATTAGGAACTAATCCCCGGGGTTATTTAAAATTAATATTATTTTAATTTTAATTTTCTAATCAAATAAAATCTCCTCAATATTTTGGTCAGTTCTAATAATTCTAATAATAATGACTTTTTTATTTTCCTCTTCAATTCTATAAAAAATCCTGTAAGTTTTTTTAACTAAAGCAACTCTATAATCTCATAAAACTTTTTGAAATTTTTCAGGAAAAAATTCTAAAGAAAATATTTTTTTATATATTTCATCATAAATTTTATCTGAAATATCTTTAGAAAAAGAAAATCTAAAAATATAATCTGTTAATTCAAAAATATCTTTTTTTGCTTGATCTTTTAATTCAATATTATAAAACATATTTTTAAATTCTGTTATAAGTTAATTTTTCTAGCTGTTTTTTTCACTCAATATAAGCATTTTTAGCTGAAGTAGCTCAGCCTTTTTTTTCAGATTCTCTAAGTAAATATATAATATCCTCTAAACCTTTTACATTTAAGGCACTTGGTTTTGTTTGAGTTTGTGTTTGCATAATTTTTAAAATTAAGTTTTATTAAATATATTATATATATTTTTGTTTTTTTTCAAAATTTTTAATTTTTTTATTAATAAACATTCAACCCCGGGGATTAGCTACTAATTTTAAGAACTAGTCCCCGGGGTTATTTTTAAAAACTATTTTTATTTTTAAACTTTATTTATTTATTAATACTTTTTAATTTAAAATAACTTAAAAATATTAAAAATGAGTCTAGTAATAGAATTACTCAAATATTAAATAATTCAAAATTTCAGAAAATTAAATAATAAATTATTGCTAATATATTTATAAAATATGCAAATATATGTAGGAAAAAGTAATCAAAAATATATTCTTGATTATAAATATATGTAAAAATAATTATAAAATATGATATTGAAAAATTTAATATTAATTCTAAATTAATTAAATTACCTCATAATAAAGCAAAATTTTTATATAAAATAAAATTTAATAAAAATATTATTCAAAATAAACTAAAAAATAATGAAATGTAATTTTGAAATTTTTTATGAATATTAAAATTGAAAAATATTAGATAAATAATTATAGAAAATATTATACAATTATTTAAGGTAAAAAGAAAATTATCTATAAAATCAGTATTTATATTTTTTATAAAAAATAT
>JAUZRO010000190.1 GCA_030950465.1 Candidatus Altimarinota bacterium
AGTTTTCATCAAGGTAGTTTTCCCAGCTCAATTATTTCAAACAATACAGATTCTATCATTTTCATTAACCACAAAATCTATATTTTTCAATATAGTTTCTTCTGTAAATTCTAGTTTATTTATTTTTATCTTTATATGCCTCACAATATTTTTTAATTATTTATTTTTTTATCTTTTTATAATTTTTTCAATTCAATTTTTATTTATAATAAAAATTTTAGTTTTTGTATATCCATGACTAAAACCATGTCAAGGATATTTTTTTTCTAATTCTGCATCAGCTTCTATCTCTCATAAATATCTGTTTTTACAGAAAATTCAAATAAAAGCTCAAAATTTTCATTTACTTCTATCTGACCAAATATAGAATAGTTCTTTATCTTTTTTGTATTGAAACATTTTTTTAAATTAATTAATAAATTATTTATTACATTTTATGAATAAATAAAAAAACAGCAAAATTTAATTTACTGTTTTTTTATAAAATATAATTATAAACTTTTTTCATTAATTTCTTTAACTATTCTATTTTTAAAATCTTCTAATTTTTCAGAACTTTGTTCTTTAGTTTTATAATTCCTAACAGCTACTGAATTATTATTTTCTTCTTCTTCTCAAATTACTAAAATATAATTATTGTGCATTTTTTCAGCCATTCTGATTTTTTTATTTAGTCAGTCTGTAGAAAAATCTCACTTAGTTCTTATTCAATCATCTTTTAAATCTTGCATAACTTTTTCAGCATATTTATCAAATTTTGGCATAACTGGAACTACAATAACTTGTCTTGGAGCTAACCAAAGAGGGAAGACTCATGCAAAATGTTCTATTAAAACTCACATTCATCTTTCTAAACTTCCTGAAATTGCTCTGTGAATTACAACTGGTCTTTCTTGCTCATTATTTTCATTTGTGAAACTTAAATCAAATCTTTCTGGAAGATTAAAATCACACTGAATTGTTGCTAATTGCCATTCTCTACCAATTGCATCTTTGAACATAAAATCAAGTTTTGGTCCATAAAAAGCTGCTTCTCATTCAATTCTTTTATATGGAAGATTATTTTCTTTTGAAGCATCTTCTAAAGCTTTTTCAGCTTTTTCCCAATTTTCATCAGTTCATAAATATTTAGTTTTATCTTCTCATCTAACAGACAAAGAAACCCAGTAATCTTTTGTCATTCACATTGTAGTATAAAATTCTTTTATAATATCTGTAATAACTTTTACTTCATCTTTTATTTGTCCAATTCTACAAAATAAATGTCCATCATCTTGAGTAATTGCTCTAACTCTTGTTAAACCTGATAGTTGTCCTGATTTTTCATCTCTATAAACTGTTGCTGGTTCAAAATATCTAACTGGCATATCTCTATATGAAAATTGATTATCTGCAAAAAGTTGCATATGATGAGGACAATTCATAGGTTTTAGGAAAAAAGTTTCTTTTGAAGTTCCACCAAAAACTTTAAACATATCATCTAAATAATGACCAGCATGACCAGAAGTTTCATATAAACTTTCTTTAGCTAAATGTGGAGTCCAAACTCTTTCATAACCAACTTTTGAATGCAATTTCCATAAATAATTTTCAAGTTCTTGTCTAATAACCATTCCAGCTGGTTGCATAAGGGGAAGTCCTGGTCCAATTAAATCTGAAATTGTGAATAATTTTAATTTAGCTCATAATATTCTATGATCTCTTTTTTTTGCTTCTTCTAGAAACTTTAAATATTTATCAAGTTCTTCTTTATTATCATAAGCATAAGCATAAATTCTAGTTAATTGCTTATTTTCTGCATTTCAAAGCCAATAAGCTCCAGCAACTCTTGCTAATTTAAATGAATTTGTATCAAGTTCTTTTGTAGATTCTACATGAGGACCTGTACACATATCTATAAATTTTAGATTTTTTATTTGGTCTCAATCAAGTTCACTAAATTCTGCAAAATTATTTTCAGCAATAAAATTTTGCATACCTTCATAATATTCACTAGATTTTCATTTAGAAATATTATAATAAAAACTAATTTTATCACTTAATTTTTCCTTATTTTTAAAATCTCAGCTTTCAATTTTATCAACCAATTCATTTTTAAATCATTCTCACATTTTATCTAAAATTTTTCTTGCTGTTTCAAAATCTACTTCAAAAGATTTAAAATCTTGACCTTGAGAAACAATCTTTTTCATAGATTTTTCAACTTTTTTCAAATCTTTATCAGAGAATTCAACTTCTCCAAAATCAAAATCATAATAAAATCAATTATCTGTATCTGGACCAGTTGCTATTTTACAATTTGGGAAGTTTTGTTTTACAGCTTGTGCCATAATATGTGACAATGAATGTCTTTTTGTAGGTAAAATCATAATATTTTGTTATTGTTAAATTTTAAATTTGACTTTAAAAGTCTTTTCTTATATAATAGTTACATAAAAGATTGTGGTAAGCTGAAATAGGCCAAACGAGTGGATTAGACCCTGACACAGTCTTTTTTTATTGCCTAAATTTTATTCCAAATAATTTAGAAACACTGAAATTAAAATAATATTTCAATTATTTTTTTCTGCTAAAATTATAAAAAAATCTATTTTTTCAATTTTTAATTTAATTTTATAAGATTTCTTATAATTAAATTTTTCAATTTGAATATTTTCTCTACTTTCAATTAACTCTCATTTTTCAGAATTTTTTTCAATTAAACTAATAGAACTTAATCTTTCAATAATTTCTCTTAATGCTCTATTCTTAGTGGTTCAAGAAACATGTCTATAAAAAAGTCACGTGACTTTAAAAATTTTATTTATAGAATTACACTTTATTTCTCATATTTTTCTTAATTTATAAAAATTTTCTTTAGATGAATTTTTTACTAATTTTTTTAATTTTTGCATACTTTTTTTTTAGTTCTAGATATAAAAAAACTTCCACATAAATAGAAGTTTTTTGCAAAAATTGATTAATACAAAAATAAACTATTTTTTAATAGAAGTTTTGAATTGTAATGGTAACAAGTTGTGCTAGGTACATATTGCCTTTTTAATAATTAATTATTATCATTATATTTTTTAATTATAATTTGTCAAAGAATAAATAATATGTTAATATATATTTATATAAAAATAAAATTTTATTAAAAAATGAATAAAAAAATAATATATAAAAGCAGGGAAGAGCTAATACTGATGAAAGACTTAATTTCTTCTTCTTTTATTAATTTAGAACAATTATTGAATATCAAAAGTTACTATAATGAAAAAGTGCCTTATCATAATTTTTTACATGCATTAATTGTTGCTTGAAAAGTTTTAGAATTATTATCACCAAATGATTTTAATTTAATAGAAATAAAAAGTTTATTTCTAGCTGCATTATTTCATGATGCTTAACATAGCTGAACAGCAAAAAATTTAGATGAATTTAGATCTTTAGATTTAGCTATAAATGCAATTGATGAATTTGAAAAAAAATATAATTATATTTGAATTGATAACTCAATTATAAGAAAAGCTATTATCTGAACAGTATTTAAAAATAGGTGAAAAAATGTAAATAAATATGCTATAATACTAGCTGATTTAGATATTAGCTCAATTTGATTGGATTTTGAAAGCTTTTTATATTATTCAGATTTCTGAATGGCTGAGGAAATAGGGAATACTAAAAATGATAAATTAGATATAAAAGATTGGTTTGAAAATATATGATATTTTAAATTTTTAATGCAAATTAATAAAAATATTTTTTTAAATAAAGATATTGAACAACAATTATTAAAAAATGCATTAATTAATATAAAAAAATATATAAATATTTCTAAAAATAATTTTTGCTTAGATAGTGGTATATATATAGAAGAAATTTTCAATTATTGGAAGAATAATGATATCACACTTAGTGAATTTAAAAATAAACTTAATTTAAATAATATATAAAATGAAATTACCAAATAAAAATACATCTCTGGAATGAATTAAAAAAGATATATTACATTTATTAAAACTAGATGAAAGTCTTATAAATTTAAATAAAGATAATATTTATAAACTATTCAAAAGACACATAATTAAAAATAAGATATTAGAAAATAATTATTTACATTTAAAAAATAATTTTATAAAATTTATACCTGAAACATTTATAAATACAGTATCTAAATGAATTTTAGAAGATATTAAAATTGGTTCTAATAAAGAAAAAGATTTACATATTATGTTTATTGATATATCAGGTTTTACAGAAATAAGTGAATATTTGAAACCAGAAAAAGCATTACAATTACTAAATATATATTTTGACTGAATTGTAGAAATTTCAAATTCCAATGGTTGATATATAGATAAATTTTTATGAGATGGTATAATGCTTGTATTTGATGAAAAAAATAGTGATAATGTTCTAAAAACAGCAATTGAAATAATTGAGTTAGTAAATAAAATAAATATTTCTAACTTTAAAGATAAGATAAATATTTGAATTGGGATAAATTCTTGAAAAGCTATTTTATGAACAATCTGATCTAAAAATAGAATGGATATCACTATAATTGGAGATACTGTCAATACAGCTTCAAGAATTGAAAATTCAACAAGAGAAGAAAAAGAATGGATATTATTTTCTGAAAGCACTTATAACTTATTAAAAGAAAAAAATCTTTTTAATATTAAATACATTTGAGAAAAAGAATTAAGGTGAAAAAAGAAGCTTATAAAATTATTTTGAATAACTGATAAATAATTTATTTTATCTATTACTTAACATAAGTTATATTACGAATTGACACCCTTTTTCTATACAAGAGATATAAAAACCTTAAGAAAATCTTAATATGTATTTACATTTTAATATCTCATTTTTACTCACTTTCTTTAATAAACTGAAACAAATAAGCAGAATAACCCTAAAAAGTTCTTCTGCTTTTATTAAAAAACCATATAGTAATATGGTTGCAACTTACTAAATCTAAATTGCACTACTAGGCTTTCCTTTGCCTTTTCATAAAGATTATAAAAAATATAATTGTAAAGAAAAGACACTATAAAAGTTCTTTTAAATTTGTCTAAAAATTTAATTAACAATATTAACACTAATTTAAAAAATATATGTGAATTGAAACTTAAAATCAAAAAATCCTCTTGAAAATTATCTATACTTTTGAATAGATATGTTTGAATTTACTCTATGAAGTTTAAAAAAAGACTTTTTATTATATTCTGAGCTAGTCTGGAATTTAGACAATGATAACTCTAACTTTGCTCATATAGAATTATTTTGAAAAATATTTACATATAAAAATATAAATATTACTTGATATTGAAAATGACTTATTTTTGAGTCTTCTTTTGATGGAATTTCCATCCCTTGTTTTTCTATTCTTGAATGAAAGGAGCAAAAACAATTTAAAAAATGATGAAGGTCTAAAGATAAAATTGTTTTATATTCTTCTTTCTTTGTTCTTAATTCACTTCAAAAACTCCCTTTCACTATTAATGAATTTATTTGAACTTTATTTAATTATGATAATGCGCTACTTTACAGAATAGATATCTGTGTTGATGTTCCTTATACAATTAAAGATTTAATACATATTTTTGCAGATATTAAAAAACCCTCATCAGCAATTTGAACTGATAAAAAACACCCTGAATTTTATCAAACTTATTATATCTGAGAAATTCAAAGTTCTAAAAATAGAAATTCTATTATTAGAATATATGACAAGGTACTTGATACCTGGAAGAAACACAAAGCTTTTTTATACCCACATTTACATAAAAATTCTGATGTTAGAAGAATAGAACTTGAATTAAGACCAGAGCAAGCAAAAAGATATCATAATTATAGTATTCTAGATTTACTAGATAATAAAGATGATGTTATATCTGCTATGTTTGCTGAATATCTGAATAAAAAAACTCCAGAATTATATCATTTAAAAAAATGAATTCTAAATTTTAAAATATTTCAAAAAAGAGCCTTTGATTTAAAAAAAGCTTTTCTTGATTTTTGACATATTCCAAAAGATTATTTAAAAAGAAGTTATTGATATTTAAAAAATATTTTACAAAACACATGATATAACTGACTTTTTCAATTGCTTTTTAATTCAGAATATTCTGATATATTTTTACAAAAAAATATAAAATCTTGTGTAAATAATATTTTGGATCAGAAATCATATAATTTAATGGTTTGAAAAAATATTATTACTAATCAAGATAATAAAATAAATTCTTGATATGATTTTTTAGATAATCTTATTATATTTTTAAAAGAAAATAAAAATATATCTGATAAAAAAATAAATAAAATACTAAAATCTCACATCAAAACTCCTATTAAAATAAAACTTAAAAAATAATTATGTTAAATAAAAAATAATAAAAGAAGACATAAAAGAATAAATTAAATAACCTGAAGAAATCAGTGAAAAAAGATAAAAGACACAAAAAAAATATTAAAAAAATATTAAAAAAACTATATAAACAAAAAATAAAATAAATTCACAAAAAAACAAAAAATAAAAAAACATAAAACAACTAAAATAATACTAAGACAATATTTCAAAGAAATACTGTCTATCCCTATGGGGATTAAGGGGCAAAACCAAAACTTCCCAAAACTACAAAACCAAAAACCACAACAAACCAAAAACCACAACAAACCAAAAACTAAAACATACTCTCCCCCTACTAGGGGGAACTAAAGGTGGTACTATAAAAACTAATTATCTAAAAAATGAGAAATTTATGACTAAATTGTAAAAAAAGACTTTTTTTAAGAGATATTGAAAAACAACTTTTTTCATTAAGAAAAGCCCCAGAAAATGAGGCTTTCTCCAGATTTTGTTACATTTTTAAACAAATTTCAGACTTTGAAATTAAAAATAATACTATTTTAATATAAAAATATGTTTAATAATAAAATTCTTTGTTCTATTTTCTGACATAAATTTAAAAAATATACTAAAATAAAAGAAGATGAATATTTAGAATATTATGAGTCTTATTGTGAAAGATGTAATCAAAAAGATTTATATATTGTTTCAGTATATGAATAATAATTTTTAATTAAAAAAAAATGAGCTACTTAACTCAAAGAATAATCCTTGTCTTTGTATGGAAGTTATTCCCATTTATACTATGAGTATTTTTAACTACTATTTATTTTAAATGATATATAACTTTAAATTTACCAGAATTTTTAAATTTTCCTTTATAAAACTATTTAATAAACAAGATACACTATAAGATTTTAAACTTTTTGTAGGGTTTAACCCACTTTTTTATTTGTATCAAATTTATATAACTAAAGTTATTAGAGTATACAAAAAAAATATAAATATTTCATTGTTTATCATAATAAAATTAATTAATATATAAATAATCTTATAGTGTGTCTTGTTTATTAAATCACATATTTAAACATAAGTCAAAAAATATGCTAAAATAAATTTGTAAATTCACAAAAAATGTGTATAATTAATTTGCTTAACAAACACATAAACCAAAATATAGCTATTTTAGCCCCATACTCTTTTTAGGTTGTGTTTTGTTAAGCTATAACATGGTGCCTATTAAAAGTGTGGGGCTTTAATAATCAAAAGATTATATGAAAATTGAATTAACAGCTGAAGAGCTTGAAATACTTATTGGTTGATTAAAAGAAAAACTATCTTTAAAATGTGATGATGTTAAGAATCCTTTAGATAATGAAGAAATGAGTATTATTTGAAAGATTGCTAATAGAATTGATGAATTTAAAAAATTAAAAATAAATATAGTATAATACTTTTAACAACTAATAAAAAATAAATTATGTATAATTATTCTATCTATTCAGTAGATAAAAACTGAAGACTGTATTGTGACTTTATATTATCAGATATAATATTAAAAGGTTATTTCAAAGTATGAGAATATCTTGAAGAAACAGATGAGAAACCAAAAAGAAAAATTACTACAATTACTTGAAAGTGATTTTAAAATTTTAGAACCTTTAATTAGGTTCTTTTTTTTCTTTAAAAAGTATTGACAATATAATAAATTCAATTATAATTAAAAAGCTTTAGTATTTATTTGTTTTTTTAAAGAATATTATATTAAAAAAACTTTACAATCTTTTAAAAATATATAATATATTTATATATTATTCTTTAACAACTTGCCAAAATGAATAAACCACTAAAAAAATTTACTACTATTTCTATTAAAACAGAAATTTTAGAAGAATTATCTGAATTAAATCTAAACTTTCATTGAATTGAAATGACACAAAATACAGATAAGATAAGGGCTTTAATTCTTTTATATAAAGAAACTTTATCATCTAAAAATAAATAGTCTTTAAAAACTCTTTAAAAAGTTTTGACAAACTAATATTAAACTATATACTCTTTTTAAGTATATAGTTTTTTAATACTTTAAATTTAAATATTTATAAGTCCTTTAAAAATTCACTGTTTTATATACTGCCTCTTGGTCAAAATGTTTAGCTCACTGTTTATTCATTTTGACTTTTAAATTATATATTATTATTAAAAATTTTGTTATGCCTAAAATAGAAGCTAAAAGATATACTAAAGATGAAGTAAATACAATTTTTTCAAAAGATTATGAAAAAACTTCTGAATCTACTTGAAATGTATTTCCTACTAATAGAATTGTTGTCGAAACAGTTAAATACTCTTGAACTTATGAAGATAAAGATAAAAACAATGTTGCATATAAATGAGAAAAAATAGAAATTACAAATTTTAAATTAACTCTTGAAGACTGAAATATAGTTAAAAAGAAAAAAGTAATTTGAAATAGAGCAGTTGACGAAAAAACTGCTATCTCTATGTCAGAAGAACAATTTGCTGATTTAGTTCAATGAATTAAAGATATAGCATAATACAATTAATTTCTTTTAAATAAGTAAGACTTGCCCCTTACTTTCTGTTTGTATTTTTACAGGGCAAGTGTAATTATATAGATAGAAAGTAGGGAATTGTCCTTACTTTTTTATTTGTTTATCATAATTATTATGACAGAAGTAATTGTAGCAAATGCTATAACTTTAGACCAAACAGCTAAATTGTGAGATTTATTTACTAAAATTGTTAATTTTATTGTAAATTTATTTTTTTCAATAGTTGATACTATGGTTGCGTTAGTAACACAACCAGCAGTATTATCTGCTTTGGCTTTCTTAGCTGTTCTAGGTATTCTTTACACTATGTGGAAAAGAAAAAGAGTTGGGTAATAGCTTTTTATATAACTTATTAATTTATTAAATATTTTAATAAGTTATCAATAAAATTTATTATTAATTAGAAATTATGGATATTTTACTTTTATACAACACTGTAATTGAGCAGCTTTTTATAGACTGAATATTTTTAATTACTGTATTAGCAGTTTTAAAATTTTCTTTCAATATTGTATTTTATTTTTTAAAAAGAATTTAAGATGACAATTTATCACATTCTTGCGACTTGACTAGTTTTGGCTAGTTTTATTTTTACACTAGAAATATTTTTTATAAAGCTTATTTGAATAATAACAAAATTATGAGAAAAAAAATAATATTATTTTTATTAATATTTATTTGAAGTTTAAATATTTCTTTTGCTTATGACACTTATTCTAATCCTACTTTTAGTTTAATTAGAGATTTAGTAGATAATAATATACCTACTTGAAATAATCCTAATATTTTCCCGGACAATGAAAATGCTACTGAATTTTGTAATGCTTTTTCACAAAATTTAACTTGATATACTAATTGAACATGAACTTTAAATATAGTTTGATATTATAATAATGCTACTTTACTCTGGGAAGAAACAAGCTCTATAACAGAACATTTTATCTCAGAAATTAGTTGTTCTAATCCAATAAATACAACTTCATCTTGAACTACTTTTTTACAAGAGTTAGACTTTGAAACAGCTGATTTATATAATTTAGATAGTGAATTATTAGAATATACTCCTACTTGAACTTGAAACACTCTCTTATTCAATTATAGCCCTAGTTTAAATGATATAAATAAAAATTTATATGAAATAAAATATATTTTACTTATTTTTCTTCTTTTATTCTCTATTTTCTGATTTTATAATTTAATAAAAAGTCTAATATGAAAAAATTAATAATAAAAATACTTCTAATATTTAGTATTTTTTTCTGATTTAATAATAATATTTTTGCTTTTGAAAATTTTATAACAGATTTTGTTTCTTATAGTAATTGAACTTTAACCTTAACTACTTTTGATAATACTTTTTCTGATAGTATTATTATTCCACAGCCTGATTTTATAAATTGTAATTCATCTTGATATATTACTTGTTTTTCTTTTTATTTATCTTCTAATAGTTATATAAAAACTAATATAAATAGTAATAATATAATTTCTTCTACTACTTATAATTGAAGTTTTTATTGATTATTTTATTCAAGTTCTGATACTAATCTTTTTGCTTTTTCTACAGTTAGTTGAATTAATAATTATTGTTTTTCTTTAACCTCCACAGGTTATGGTGTGATATCTTGATGATTTTGTGATAATAATTCTAATATTTGAGCTTGATTATATGATATTATTGCTACTGATTCTTATCATATATATTGAGAAACTTATATTCCTCCTTTACCCCCAGTAACTCAAATTTGTGAAAATATAATAAATACTTATCAAAATAAATTTGATTACAATTATAAAGAAGAATATAATATTTTAACTGATTATTTAGATGAAAATAGAGAATGATGATTTTTTAAATATTGATATGATGACTTAGATTTTATTGTTAGTATTAAAAATGTAGAGGGTTTATATTGATTTAGTGGTTCTTTAATTAATTGATGAGTTTCATCTTTTGTTTTTAATTCTCTTGATAGCCCTTTGGCTGATGAACCACTTTTAAAATTAGAATCTACTAAATTAAATGTTGATTATTTTAATTTAAGTTCTACTTTATCTTGAACTTGAACTAAACAATATGTAGCTTGAATAACTGAAAGTTGAGAAATTGTTGAATTACTTAATGAAATTTGAGATGAAACTAATTTTATATTTAATAAAGATTATTATTTTCCAAGAAATGATTTAAAATGATTTATTTTTGTTTTTTGAAAAGATTATTTTATATCTTATGATTTAAAAGTAGATTTTTGACAAATTATTGAAACTGAAGAATTAGATTATATTTGTTATGATGAGTGAACTAATGATAATATAACTGTTAATTGAGAAATTTATAGTTGAAGTATAGATGATATTTGACAATTAAATATTGCAGATATTGTTTTCTCTGATGATAGCAATGTTATTACTTGATTCAATTTAAATAGTGTTTCTAGTGGTGCTGTTGATATTTTAAAAACTCAATTAGAAGATACTTTTGCTATATGATGATATCTTGATTATCTACTTATTAATTTACCTATAATTCCTAATACTAATGTAGAAATTCCTATATTAAAATTAAATACTAATTTATCTTTTTGAATTGAAACAGTTGTTGTTGAATTAACACCTATTGAAGATAAGGCTGGAATTAATTGAATTGAAGAAACTCAAATAAGTATTAATTTTGTAACTTTATTTTTATGAATATTTTATATATTATTTAGATTATTTTTAATATTTATATTATTTATACTTTTTAAAATATTTTATTCTTCTATTAACTTAATTATAACCTCTTTATTTTGAAGAAATTTAATAAGTTATAGTTGAAATTTATTTTCTTTATGAATATTTATTTTTCTACAATTAAGTATTTTCGCTGTTTTTGCTTCTTTATTTACTTTTATTTTATGAATTGATGATTTATTAATATCACTAGCTAATATTTGAACTGCTTTTTTTACAGTTTCTATTTTATCATTTTGAGATTATACAAGCTTTTATCAATTTATTAATATTTTCTTTCTTTGATTATATTCAGTTACTTTATTAATGATTCTTAATTTTATTGTTCAAAAGTATTGAAAAGCAAATTAAAAGGGAAGAGTCGCAGACCTTTCCTTGAATTTGTTTTTTTATTTTAACAAATTTAAAAAAATTATTATTTACTAAAAAAATATATTATGATTAATTGAATTGAGGGCCAATTTTGAAGTTGAAAATCTAGTTTAGCTACTTTTATTGCTAGTGAAGTACAAAAAATTTCTAATAAATATATTAAAAAATGACAAAGTTTTTCTTGAAACTTAATACTTTCTAATATTAAAATGGACAAAAAAAGATTACCTAATTATTATTATTTTGAAGATGATAAATTTCTGGAATTATTAAGAACTTGTAATAGTATTAATGATATAGAAAGATTTTTATATACATCTGATAAAAAGAATTGATGATGATTAAAAAATTATCAGCGTAAAAAATTTACTAAATTCTATATTTTCTTTGATGAAGCATGAGCTATTGCTAATAATCAGAATAAATTAGAAAACAATGCTGTTTATGCAGAATATATAAATCAGAATAGAAAGAATTTTCAAGAAATTTATATCATAACTGCTAAATGAGAGCAAACTAATAAAACTTTGAGAAGAATGGTTGACTGGTGGTATTATGTTAAACCTTTTGCTAATTTTCCTATATTAAAAGATATATGAGTTATTAGAAGACAACAAAAAGATGATGAGGGGAAGATATTGACTCAAAAATATATTTGAAAAGATGATAAATGAGATGATATATTAAAAGAAAAGCCAGTAGATGAATATTATTGATTTTTCTTTAAACCTACTGTATGGGGATTATATGATGATTTACATAAGAATATAGCTGATAGTGATAAATATAGTGAATTAGATCTTAAATTAATGTCTAATATATTAGATTGAAAACCTGAACTTAAAAAATTTGTTTTTGAAGAAAATGATTTTAAATTAATTAAAGAAAATCTAAAAAAAGATAACTTACAAATTGAAGAAAAATCTAATTGAAGTTTTATAAAATCCAAAATAAATTTGGATCCAAATTTAAAAATTAATAATGAAAAAGATGACACAAATATTAAACAAAATTTTAAACTTTTTAATAAATAGTATAACTTATTTATTTAATATAATAAATAAAAGTATTCTGTTATTTAAAGCCTTTGTCCAGATGATTTTATACTTAACTATTTTCTATATTCTACGGTATTTATTTACTAATTGATTTTTTGAAAATCTTAATAAATTTATTAGTTTATAAAAATAATTGACAATAAAACAAAAATAGCTATATTTATTTTGCTTAAAGAATAATAATTAAATACATAAAAACACTGCTATTTTAGCCCCATACTATTCTTAGGTTTGTTTTTCTTTAAGCAGTGAACATATGTAGCCTATCAAGAGTGTGGGGCTTTAGTATTATAAGATTATGAATAAGACAAATTTAGTTTGTTTAAATTCTAAATGAGAAAATCATTTAGTAGAAATTACTTCTAATTTAGAAGTCTGATACAAATTTGAAACAGGGGAAGAAATAACTTACCTTTGAGAAAAGATGACAATAATGATTATTATTGAAATTAGTGCATAAAATGAATAAATAAAGCCCTTCTTATGGGGCTTTTTTTATGGGTTCTGTTGTTAGTGTCTTGCTTTATGTCAAAATTTTTTTATTCTATTTTTCTGCCCTCTGTTCGAAAAAAAGTATAAAATTATTTTTATATAACTTAAAAGAAATAAACTTTATATGTGAAAAAAAAGCTAACATTTATACAATACCTACTCACTTTTTTTTCTCAAAACCTCTATATTTCTATAAAGATATATAAATTGTTTATAAAATGAAAAGCCCTTCTTATGGGGCTTTTTATCTTTATTCTTTAATTCCCTTTGAAAAAGTCTTTAAAATCTTTTGACAATACTTTTAAAATTCATATATTGTTTAAGTAAAGTTATTTAATATAATAAAGTTCTTTAACATAAACTGAAATAAATTCTAATGTTTTTTATTCTTATTAATCTAAAAATAAATGAGAAAACAAAAATCTGATAGAATAACAATTAGAATAAATCCATTATTAAAAGAAAAATTTAATACATGTCTTGTTTTTTCTGGACTATCTGAAGTTTTAAATAACTTTATTATAGACTATGTGAGAAAATATGAAGCTCAATATTGAATAATACCAGTAAGAGCATCACAAAAAGATAAATATGATATTATAACTAATATGATTTGAGTTAAAATGACGTTTAAAGAGTTTGAATGATTAGAGGGATTATATCCAATATCTAAAAATCCAAAATTTCTAAGTACTAATATTTAATAAAAAATCACTAAAATAATAGGACTAAAAAATCAAGGTTAACAATGTTAACACATAATTTGATTTTTATATTTTAATTAACTATCAATAGCCATTTTATAAACTTACATAAAACTTTTTAAAGAAATTTGTAAATATAAGATGGCTAAAAATTAACATTAGTTTGGTTAACATAAGTTATATTATGTTAAGTAATAGATAAAACTTAAAAAAGAGGATTTGTATTAATCCTCACTATATTCTGATTGCATATTTCTTTCAATTTGTTTAAATTTTTGATTATTTTTTTCAAACATTAATTCTGTATTTCAAATTGGTCAATTCCTATTTTTTCTAATCAAAATATCTGTAACTCATTTTCTGTCTGTAAATTCATCATAATATTCTTCTCTGTATAACATCATAATTATATCTGCATCTTGCTCTATAGAACCTGATTCTCTTAAATCAGACATTATAGGTCTTTTATCTGGTCTTGATTCTAATGTTCTAGATAATTGTGAAAGTGCAATAATTGGTACATTTAGCTCCCTAGCAAGTTCTTTTATTCATCTTGATATTTCAGAAACTTCTTGAACTCTATTCATTGAATTTCAATTTGTCATTAATTGTAAATAATCAATAATGACTAAATCAACTCAAGACTCCATTTGTAACCTTCTACATTTTGACTTTAAATCTCAAAGATTTCATCAAGCTGTATCATCAATATAAATATTTGCTCAAGATAATATTTCCATTGCTTCTCCTATTTTTGCAAATTCATGATCTTCAAGTTCTCATTTAGCTAATTTCCAAGAATTTATTTCCATTGCACTTGCTATCATTCTATCTGTTAATTGTTCTTTTGACATTTCAAGAGAAAAAATAGCTACATTCTTATTTTGAAATCAAACATTTTGTGCTATATTAAGAGCTAGAGCTGTTTTTCACATTGAAGGACGAGCAGCTAAAATAACCATATCTCATCATTTTAAACCTAATTTATCATCAAGTCCACTAAATCAAAGTTGTAATCTGTGTTCTTTTACTAATTCAGGATTTTCATGTATTTCTGCAAATTCTTCATATCTTCAAGTTAATATTTGATTTATATGAACCAATTTATTTCTTATAAAAGTTTGAGTTACTTCAAAAATTTGTTTTTCAGCTTTTTCTAATAATTTTGGTAAAGATTCATTTTCATTATATCATAAAGCCAATATTTCATTTCAAGCTTTTAATAATTTTCTTAAAACAGATTTATTTTTAACAATTTGAGCATATTCAAAAATATTTGAAGTAGTTGGAACTATTTCTGTTAATTCTGATAGATAAATTATTCATCATATTTTATCTAGTGTTTTATTATCATCTAATCTTTCTTTTACAGTAATTAAATCAATTGGCTTATTTAATTTATATAAAGTAAGCATTACTTCAAAAATTAATACATTTGAATCACTATAAAAATCCTCTGAATTCAACATATCTCAAATTGTAATAAAACAATCTTTATCAATAAGTATACTTCAAAGAACTGATTGTTCAGCTTCAATACTATGTGGTGGAATTTTTAACATTATTTAATTTTATTTTTTTTACTATTCTTTTTTATATAGATTCTTCTGTTTTTATATAACTATTTAAAGTGTCTTCAATTTCTGTTATTCTATCTAAAATTTTTGAATTATAAGGTTGTAATTCAATTATTTTTTTATAATATTTTAGTGCTTTTTCTGGTTTTCATAGATGATCATATGAATATGCAATTAATTGTAGTTTTTCACTATCTCTATATTTTTCTTTTATAGTTTTTTTAGCAAATTTTATTGTTCATTCAAAATCTTCTACCTCAAAACATAAATCACTTAAAATATCTATAATTCAATTGTCATTTGGTTTTTTCTCTAAAGCTTCTTTATAAACTCTAATTGAATCTTTATATTTTTTCTGTAAAGCTAGAACAAAACCTAATTTTTTAAGTAAATCAAAATCTTCTTTTTGTCTTTCAATTAATTCCCTATATATGAATTCTGATTTTTTATATTGGGATTGTTTATTATATATATTTGCTAATTCAAGATTTAATTGCTTGTTATTTTTATCTAAAGCTAATCATTTAACTATAAGTCATTTAGCAGTATTGTATTCAGATTTATCACAATAAATAGCTTGTTTTCTTAAAAGTTCAGAAATTTGTATCTTATCTTCTGTTTTTAAACTTGCACTTTCTTCTATTTCAAATTTTGTTTCTTTTATTACTGTAGAAATTTCACTTTCTTCAATATTTTCTTTATTTTCTTTTTTAATAATAACTTTTCAATTATTATCTTTAACTTTTCTTTCTTTTTTCAATGAAAAGTTTCTTATATTATATATTCAATAATATAAAATATAAGAAAATGAAATTAGAAATATTAATATTTCTGTTTTTAAAAAGAATGAATTCTCCATTTATGAAAAAATTATTTATATAAATTATACCCTCATATTACTCACATATTATTAATGTCAAAATTTATTATTTATTTTTTCAATAATATCTTCTTTTTTTATTACTATTATTTTTTCATAATTTACTTTTTTTATTATCAAAACTATATTCTCAAAATTTTTCTATTTTTGTAACAAGTTCTTTTTTATAATCTTCAGATTTATTTATTTTTATAGATTTTCAGATTAATTTTTCTATCATTGCTAATTTAAGTTTTTGAGCATCTATACAAAAAGAAATTGCTATTCATTTTTTTCCTGCTCTTGCTGTTCTTCATATTCTATGAATATATGTTTCTGATTCTTGTGGTAAATCATAATTTATTACACAAGATAGTGAATCAATATCTACTCATCTAGATAATAAATCTGTTGCAACTAATACCTTTATTTCTCATTTTTTTAAATTATCTAAAGCTCTGTTTCTTGCATTTTGAGATCTGTTTCTATGAATATTATCACATTTTACATCCATAGCTTTAATATATTCTAATACAGTTTCAGTATCATCTTTAGTTTTTACAAATACTAATATAGATTTATATTCTTCTTTTTTGATTATATATTGTAATAATTGTCTTTTTTGGGCATTATCTATAAAATAAACTTCTTGCTTAATATTATCTGTATTTTTAGTTTCAGGTTTTATATTGATAACCTCTGGATTGTATAATATTTTTTCTGATAATTTTTTAATTTTATCTGGAATTGTTGCTGAGAAAAATAAACTTTGCCTTGATTTTGGTAATAATTTTATTACTTTTTCAATATCTGGTAAAAATCACATATCTAGCATTTTATCAGCTTCATCCAATACAAAATATTCAATATTTTCTAAGTTAAATATTTTTTGTTCTAATAAATCTATTAATCTTCCTGGAGTTGCTATTAATATTTCAATTCCCTTTTTAATGATTTTAACTTGATGAAATTGATTTTTTCATCAATAAATTACTGTAGATTTAAAATTTGTATTAGTACAAAGTGGTTTAAAAACTTCTCAAATTTGTTCAGCTAATTCCCTAGTTGGTGACAATACTAATACTTGGATTTTTCTGTCTAGTTTTCATTCAACTAATCAACTTTCTAATCTTTTATTGTATAAATTATTTAAAATTGGTAACACAAAAGAAAGAGTTTTTCAGCTTCAAGTTTGTGCTGAAGCTAAAATATCTTTTCATTCTAAAAGTATTGGAATAGATTTTTCTTGAATTTTTGTTGGAGTTTTAAATTCCATTTTTTCAAGAGATTTTTGTAATGGAGAAACTAAATTTAATTCTGTAAATTTCATATTATATTCTTTTAAATTATAAAAAATTTGCAATTGTACTATTTTCTGATATACTAAGATTATGAACCTAGTAAGAGTTGTGGAGGATATGTCAGTATGAATATCTGAAGAAGCAACAAACTGTTAGGTTTTTTTATTGATATCTTTTTTATATATGTAATCTTCTAAAAAAGTAACATCATCAAAAAAATATAATTTTTTATATTCTCAAACTATTAAGTCAGACAATTGTAAACTTAGGTATTTTTTAGAATTATGTATTTTGAAATCTGACTTTATATTATCTTTTTTTAAAAAGAAATTTATTTTTTGAGATACTTTTAAATTGTTTTTAAAGTTTAAATTATCATGAATTATTGCCACTTTTTGAGTCTTTTTTAAGATAAATTTATTAAATATAATATTAAATATTTTTAATAAATTATTTAAATAGGTATCCTCAGAATCA
This sequence comes from Candidatus Altimarinota bacterium, assembly GCA_030950465.1. GTDB lineage: Bacteria > Patescibacteriota > Gracilibacteria > BD1-5 > UBA6164 > CALLPO01. The sequence continues at coordinate 18,487 of JAUZRO010000190.1, forward strand.
AAAAAATAATTGTCAAAATGAAATGAAAAAGTAGTTATGTCTAGTTTTTCAAAATCACTATCATTAGATATTTTTTCAGAAAATAATTTTCAAAACTTATTTGTACTTTTTAATTCAACTTTCTCAGGAATGTTAAATTGTTTCTTTTTATTTTTCATAAAAGTTTCAATATAATGTGTATTATGAAAAGAAAGAAATCATCAAATTATAATTTTTCATTTTCCTATCCTCTTAGACTCATCTAAATATATTATCATGATTTATTTTATTATTTATTTTTATTTTATTATTTATTTTTATGTTTTTGTTTTTGTTTTTGTTTTAAATTATTTTTTAGTATTATAAAAATAATAATTTTAAAAACAACTTTTATTATGCAAAAATTCTACACCTCAAAATTTTATAAAAATCCAATTGAGGTAAATAATATTAAATGAGAAATTATTGTCACTATTACAACAGAATTAGGTGAAAAAATAATATATTCTTGGTATGATGTAATAGAAAAACAATCACTATCAGAATATATTAATAAATCATTGTTATGAAGTTTTATTAATAAAATTCCAAAAAAAGTTTTAGTTTTATGATTATGATGATGAAGTTTTGTTAAATTTTTAGAAGAGCATATTGAATGAGTAGAAATTTATTGAGTAGATATTGATGAATCTATGATAAAAATTTCAAAAGAAATAATGAAAGTTAAAACTAATAATTTGTTTTTATCTGATGCAGAAGAATTTGTTAATAAATTGATTTCAGAAAATAATATTAATTTTGATTCTATATTAATAGATTGCTATTGATGAAATTCTAAAATACCAGAACATCTTTTATTACAACCATTTTTTTACAAGTGTTCACAAGTTTTATCAGAAAAATGAATTATTTCTATAAATATGGCAAATTTTGAACAAGAAGAATATACTTACAAAAAAATGCATAAAAATATTATTTCTCAACTAAATAATAAAAATTACAATTTATTATTATCTAATAGAAATGATTATTCTAATGTTGTATGAATCTATAATTTAGATAAAAAATACACAGCAAAAAAATATTATCAAAATTTCATTCAAGAAGTTAAAAAAGATAATATTAAAAATAATCTAAAAATATTAGAAAATATATTTTTAGATGAAAAAGATTTGTTTGAAAACTAAAAATATATATAATAAAAGCATTATTTAATAACTTATAAAAAATATGTTAAAATTATTTATGCCATTTATAATAGTATTATTACCTATTTTAGGACTATTAACTTGAAATATGGAAGTTTTTATTTGAACTGTTGTAGTTGATGTTATTTTAATAATACTTTCGGTTAGAATAGTCCAACCAAATACTGTTAAAGCAGTTGAAAATTTTGGTAAATTTAATAGAGTTTTAAGAGCAGGTCTTAATTTTATTATACCACTTGTAGAGACTACTAAACCACAAGTTTTATACAGAAGAAACTTCCCTGTTGAGGTTGAGTGAGTTACTCAAGATAATGTAACTGCTTATATTGGACTTAATGTAATTTATTATGTTAAAGATGATGAATTAAACACAAGAGAGTGAAATATCTTTAAATCTATATATAATATAGATGATCCAAAAACTATGATGAGGTCAACTATTGATGAACAATTAAGAGCAATGATGGTTACATTTACTCATAAGAATATTTTTGCAAAAAGAGAAGAAATTGGTGAAGTTATTGAAGCAAGATTAAGAGAAAAATTATCTAGTTTTGGTTTTACACTTGATTCTATTCAAGTAAGAGATGTTAAATTAGAACACTCAGTTATGTCTGCTATGAATAAAATTATAGAAACAGAAAAATTCAAAGAAGCAGCTTTGAATGAAGCAGAAGCTAAAAAAATTATGCAAGTAAAAGAAGCAGAAGCAGAAATGGAATCAAAAATATTACTTGGTCAAGGTATGGCTGGGCAAAGATTAAAAATTGCAGAATGATTTAAAGAATCTATTGATATGATAAAAGGTGCTGATAAATCACTTAATGCAAAATCAATATTAGATTTTCTACTTGATTCTTCAAGAATTGAAACTTTAGGAAATATTGGTAAAGATGGTAATTCTAAATTAATTTATCTAAATGAAGACTTAGAATGAAGAGCTTCAAAATTGATTAGTGGAAGTGAATTAATGGAAAAGTAAAAAAATTTAAAATTAATATTTATAAAAAATGATTAAAACTTTAAATAAAAAAAATATACTAACATTAAAAATAGTAAAAACTAATTTAATATCTTTAGATGAAAAATTAAAAAAATCTCAAGACAGTATGTTAAAATGAAATTTTAAAAATTTTGATAATACTTTTCTTAATAAGTTTTATCAAGATGCTAAAAAACGTAATTTAATAAAAAGTTAAAATGAAAGAATATTTTGTTCAAATTACTCCTGATGCAGAACTAGATTTAGAAAATAATATTTGATTATATTTATTCACAAAGTAGAAATTTTACTTTATCAAAAATGGTTGTAGATAATATTCATAAATATATAATTAAAAATTTATCTTTTTTACCAGAAATCTTTTCAATATATAAGTGAAATATTAGACAATTAAATATAAAAAAATATAAGAATTATTCTGTATTCTTTTATTTCATTAGGAGTATATTTTTTTTCTTCTCAACTAGTTACTTTATTTAAATCATCAAATTGTTTTCTAATTCTTTCTCAATCTGGATCTGCTTTTGTATAATGAATACTCATTTTTTATTTTTATTAGTTAATATTATATATAGTTTTTTTATTTTTCAAAAACCCAATTAATGAATTCTTTGAAATGTTTTATTCA
>JAUZRO010000191.1 GCA_030950465.1 Candidatus Altimarinota bacterium
ATACATCATGAACTTATGATGATATATGTTTTGAAAACGATCCTATGTGAGACTGAATAGATGATTGAGTTTGTCAATGAAATGATTTAGATGATGTTGATTGTGATACATGATGTGCAATAATTAAATGTAATACAACAAATGATTTTTGTTCTTGAGATAAAATGTATTATGATTTTGAAAAACTTTTTGAAGACTATAAAATAGATTTAATATATAACAAAAAAGAAACATATAAAGAAAACTTATCTTATGTATTATGCCCACAATGAGCAATATGAAAAGCTATAGAAACAGATTATACAACTTTTAATCCATCTTTTTCTCTATATAATAAATCAATGTTATTGTATAAATTTCATTCTAATCCATAATAAAGGTTTCAATTAATATAAAAGTTCTTATTATATTGACTGAATAAGATAAATAGTAAATTTAATTTATAATTATAAAAAAAATGTATAAAAAAACTTGATTAATAATAGTAATGATATTCTTTATATTTATTCAAAATTTAGGAAATACTTTTTCTTTTGATTTTGAGGAAATAAGTAATTCAATATTAAATGAAGAGAAAGATAATAGAATAAATTTAATGGAATGAAATGAATCTATCTTTAATTATAAAAATATAGATAGAATAACTTGAAGTGATGATTGATATACTACTGTTAAAAATGTAGAAAATGAAGAAAATATTAATTATAATGATTTTATTAATTACAGAGCTATAACTACTATAGAAAATATTGACTGAACAGGTTCATTAACTTGATCGTGAGAAATAGAACAAATTGCAAGTGATGATTATTATGTTTGAAATAATTTCGCATGAATTGTTGAGATAAGTAATTTATATAAAAATAATCAAAAAGAAGATTATTCTTTCTTTTTTAATAATTTATCTTTATTGTGATATGAACTTTATTTAAATGATTTTAAATATAAATCATATGATTATACTTATTTATGAGGTATGTCTTTAAATACATATAATCAAGTTATTATAGAAGAACAAAGTAAAACAGAAACATTACAAAAAGAACAATCTTTGATAAAAGAAACTAAAAAAATAGTTGAAACTTGTAATTGAGAAAATCAATAT
>JAUZRO010000192.1 GCA_030950465.1 Candidatus Altimarinota bacterium
TTATATAGAACAAAAAAAGATTTACCAACTCCGGATGATTTTGTAGAAATAAGAACAGATGCAACAACTATAGCTTATCAATGATATATCTGAAAAAATGTACTAGAAACAATAGAATACACAGAAAGCTGATTAGACCCAAAAGATAAACAATATTTCAGTTATTATTTAACAAGAAATAAAAAATATTTTCAATTAATGGCTTTATTAGAGGAAGAAAGTGAAGATGTAGTAGCAAGGGTGAACACAAGGTTCACCCCTACAAATGCAACAGACTACACAGATAGATTTCCAAAAACAACAGGTAAAAAATTATGAATATTAACAGATATAAATAATACACCAATTCAAGAATTGCCAGAAATTAGTAATTCTAATTGAAATACTGGAAGTTGATATTTAGATATATGAGATGTATCTGATTTAGAATTAAAATCATTCTTAAAAGATTCTGAATATGTTACTTGAACAGGAACTACTTTTTCAGGATTAAAAATTGTATCAGAAGCTGGATGAAAATATTATTTTGTAATAAATAATTTATATATTAGACAATCAAGAGATTGAACTTTAAAATGTAGAGAATGATTTATTCAAGTACCTTGAAATGAATATTTTGATACTTATGATTTTTGTGTAGCACAATATGAAATGACATATTCTGATGCAGATACTCCCAACTCTATTTCAACTTGAGCAGATTATAATACATTTGCTTATGATTCATTAAAGACTCCAATAAGTATGGCTGGAAAATATCCAATAGCAGATATTACACAACCAGAAGCAATAACCTCTTGTAATAAAATATGATGATATTTAATCACAAATAATCAATGGATGACAATAGCTAGATCAATAGAAAACATATCTTCTAATTGGTCAACTTGAGAAATATGAGTTTGAAATTTATATAATTGAGTATCTAATAGTAGGCTAGGTTGCAATGCAAAATGATGAAATATTGAGCCTAGGCTTTATGTAACAAGGACATGAGCTTGAATTGATGAGACATGTAATAATAAAAGAAACCATAAAATATATAATTGAAAAGTAATATGGGATTTTTCTGGAAATGTTTGGGAACATGTAAACAAAGCTAATACATATGATTGAAGTTGATATAATATTAATCAAACAACTATAAATTCAAGTAGTGCATTAGCTTATTGGGATGATGATTGAATATATGCAATAGAAGAGATGGATGAATATGGCTCAAAATATTATTATTGAAAAGGTGAATGAATGTGAAGTATATATTATTGAAAATGAGTAAATAATAATATTTTTGTCCGTTGATCAGGTATTATTGATTGAGTAAATACTACATATGGTGTACAATATGGTATATTTTCTTTAACTTTAAATAATAATTCTTGAAATAAACATTCTAGTCTTGGATTCCGTTGTGTAACTTTTTAATAATTATAACTATTAATATGAATTAATTAAAAAAAGTTAAAAAAAGTCTTGCTATTAAAAAAAAAAGTATTACTATGCATTTGTTAGTTGAGTTTAAAGTTTTAAAAAAAGTTTTCACGAAAATTAATAATTTTATTATTAATACAAAAAGTATTATGCAAGAAGGTGTTATAAAAATGTTAAAGAATGGTTTTGGTTTTATCAAAACTGAAAATGGAGATATATTTTTCCACGCTAACAACTTAGTTGAAGGTGTTGAATATGATGATCTAGAAGAAGGAATGTCTATGACTTTTGAATTAGGTGAAGGTAGAGATGGAAAAGAACAAGCTGTAAATATTTCAGTTGCTGAAGAACAAACTGCTGCGTAATTCCATTACACAAAAAAAGAAGATTTATCTTCTTTTTTTGTGTCTTGTTTTTAAACATTTTCTAATATTTGTTCTATAATCTCATTAATATCTTTTTCTGATGAAAAACCTGAGGCTTGTTTATGTCATCATCAATCAAATTTTTGAGCTAATTCTGAAACATTATAATTTTGACTTCTAAAACTACATTTATTTGTTCAATTTTCTAAAGTATAAACTATAAAAGCAATTTCAGTATTTTCTATATTAATTAAATATTCTATTATTCAGTTTGTTTGTTTGTCTGTTGCTCATAATTCTTCTAAATCTTTTTTAGATAAGCTAGTATAAACTATATTTTTTCAGTTTTCTAGTTTATTTTTTTCTATTTTTATTTTTGTAATAGCTTTTGCTAATACTTGAAGTTTTAATAAACTTTTTTTCTTAAAAAAATTAAAAATACCAGTTCTAGAATCTGCTCATAATTCTAATAATTGAGCTGTTACTTTATGAGTTTCAGGAGTTACATTTGTATTATAAAAAGTATTAGTGTCTGTTAAAATACCAGCCATTAAAAGAGTTGCTATTTTTTTATCTATATATTTTATTAAATTATTTTCTTTCAAAATATTAAATAATAATTCACAAGTTGAGCTAGAATTAATATCAATAATATTTATTTTTCAAAATCATGGATTTGTAATATGATGATCAATTACAAAAAAAGGTAATTTTTTTATAATATCTTTATTATTTTCATAACTTTTTGCTAATTGTCATATACTAGCTGCATCTAAACTGATTATTAATTCTGGATTAAAATTAGATAAATTATAATTTGTAGAAATTAATTCATTTGCTCACAAAAAAGAAAAATCTTCAGGAGCTTTTTCATCATTTAATAAAACTACTCTTTTTCACATTTTTTCTAAAATATAATAAAGAGCAGTACTACTTCAAAAAGTATCAGGGTCCATTCTTACATGTGAAAATAAAGCAATTTTCTCTGCTTTTTGTATTTTTTCTCATAATTGTTTTATTTTTTCTAGCATATTTTATATTTTTATATTAAATTATTTAGGCTCTTCCTTAAATCAATTAGGTAGAATATCTATTTTACACTCACTTCAAAATCTCAAATACTTAAATAAATCATAGTCTTAAAATTCTCAAAATTTCTAAATCATCTAGCTCTTCTTTTAATAGTTTGA
>JAUZRO010000193.1 GCA_030950465.1 Candidatus Altimarinota bacterium
AAAAGTTATGTATATCAAAAAATTAACTGCTAGATTTTGTTTGAAAAAACTTGAAATTTAGATGGTATTTTTCCTGCTATCACGAAAAGAGCCCAAAAATGAAAGTTTTTTTACTAAAAATTAATTGTATTGAAAAAATCAATTCTAACTTTTCATTCTGTCTTTAAAATAAATTTATTTAATTTTTCTACAAATCTATAAAAATTATCTGGAGTACCAACTACAAATATATAAAATTGGCTATTTTCATTTATCCTATCACCAAAAAGATCTTCTCAAGTAGATACAGTATATGCCACTTCTATTTCATCTATTATATGCTTTAAAGGTAATCACCTAGCAGTAATTTCAAATCCTTTAGGAAGTCAATGAATTCATTTTGGATTAAACATATTTGTAAAATCTATATAAATACATCTAGCAGCATGAGGATTTTCTACTATTATATGTCTATATGGAAGTCCTGCTTTTTCAGCTAATTCTTTTGAAAATTCTTTAGCATATTCATCAGATTTAGATATATCTAAATTTTTATTACTTGCATATAATTTTGCAGCTCAACAGTCATCATGGCTAGTAACCTCATCTACATCAAAGTCTTTCATTATTTTAACAACTCAATCAATTCAAATTTCTTCTGCTAACAATATTCATGAACCAGCTAATCTTAATTGACCATCTTCTGTTCTATCATCCATACAACAAACACATCCTGTTTTTTCTTTAAATGCATTCATAACACCTGTTCAAAGCATTCTAATATATTCATTTATTCAAACACTTTTTATGATTTTGAATCTTGTAAGTTCTTTATCCCAATATTTATCCATATGTTCACATTTATTCATAAAAAAAAACCTTATAATATAAATTATAAAAGTGATTTTAGCTTTTTTTTTATTTTTGCAAATTTTTATTTATTATTCAAATTATAAAAAAATCCAGTTTTAATTGCTTTATAAAATTTAGTTTAATTTTCCTAAAAGTTAATATATTGTTCTAATTTTAAATTATTTAGATATTTTAGTTTAAATGTCATATCTCTAAACTTTTTTAATTCATTACATTCTTGTTTTTTTGCATCATCTGATAATAAATTACAATTTCACTTTCATTTTTCAGAATCAAAAATATATTTAAATTCACACATTTTTATTTCATTTTGTTTAAATTCTTCTTGCTCTTCTTTTGTTTGTCAATTAAATCAGTCTGGAAGTTTTTGTTCTTTTTCAAATTTTTGTCTTTCAATAAAATCTTTAGTTATCACTTTTCTACAATCTAATAATTTAAATCCTTTTTTTTCTTCTTTTAATTCTTTAATTGCCTTTATTCTAATATTTTCACATTGCTTTAATATATCTTTTTCATCATCTTTTGTTAGTTCAAAACAATTTAATTTTGTTCTTTCAAATAAAGGTAATGTTTTATAGTGAGCTATAACTTTATTCAATATTTCATATCTTTTTTTATTTCTATCTATTTCTTCTTTTTTAACCTTTTCTAAATGTTTCTGTTCTCTATCAAATTGTTCTTTCTTTTTTTGTTCTAAAGTTTTTTTTCAAGTACTAATATTTTCTATTTTTACTTCCTCATCTTCTGACAAGTTATTTTTATTATCTTCTATTTCTTCTCAGTTTAAATTTTCTTCTTCTATTTCTTCTTTTTCATTTTTAACTAGATTTATTTCTTCTTTTTCATTCACAATATCTCCTAATTGTTTTTCTTGTTCATTTTCAGTCTTTCAGCAAGATACTAGCAGTAAACTTAGCACAAAGATTATTATATATTTTTTCATTTTTAGTTTTTTTGTAAATAAATTATATCCGCTGAATAACATAGTTTCAGCCACCTTTTTTTCTTCTAAATTTCAAAAATATTCAAATCACCAAATAATCCACCTTATCTTGTACATCTAACATACCTATAATTAGTCTTATTATGGTAACTAGAATTACCATTATAGAAATTCACATGCCAGGCATAACTAGTATTATAGTTGTAAGTAGTAGAACTCCAACAGTAACTACTGGCAGTATTAGTAAACTTATTAGTATCTATACTTTTAGTATAATCTACTATACTTTTTAATTCTGTAATATCTGGAAGTCTCCAGTCTGTTTTTCATCATAAAGTTAAATCAGCACAGTATCTTTTTGCATTATTCCAGTTTTTAGTTCAAGCAATACTTCAATCTTGTTGCCATTCTAATAGAGTAAGATTATCTTTTATAACTCATCCTCATAAATCTGTAAATCTATTTTCATCTGTATCAGCACATAGGTATTGTGATACTGTTCAGTCTGCACAAGTTTGAGTAGTATCTACAGTACAGGTTGTAAAAGTATAACTCCCACTTAGACTTCAATTGTTACATGTTCTAATTTCTGAAGTACAAATTGAACCATATGGAACAGTTGAGCTATCATATGCTGACACTGTCTCTCAATGTAAAACTGTATCACCATTAAAGGTACAATTTGCTGCTGCTTCTACAGTACAGGTTGTAAAAGTATAATCCCCACTTAGACTTCAATTGTTACATGTTATAATTTCTGAAGTACAAATTGAACCATATGGAACAGTTGAGCTATCATATGCTAACACTGTCTCTCAATGTAAAACTGTATTTCAATTAAAAATACAATTATTATCTGTAGCTACTGCTGTTCAAACTTCAATACAATCAACTGTTCAGTTTTCATTTATTTTCTGTATTGTTTGTCAATCTGGACAAAATCAAGAAACTCTTTTTTGAACTTTAGTAGTATCAATATCTAAATCTGTTATAGTTCAATTTTGAATATTTTCAGTAGAAACACTATTGTTTTTAAGTTCAGAATTTCATACACTATCTTCTCAAAGTTGAGTAGATGTAATACTATTATTCGTTATATTTGTTCAAATAAGTTTATAAACACTACCTATTTTTTCAAATAAACTTCAAATTGTTCCAGATCAAGTAGTTGCTGCATAAGTTCATGAACCAATTAATAATAATCAAATTATTAATCAGATGATGAAGCTTTTATATTGTTTTATATTTTTCATAGTTTTTTTATTATTTTTAAATTAAAATTAAATTATTTTTGTAAGATATATGGGTTAATAAATTGTATTTTAGAATTATATTCTATTATTAAAGGATTGTGCTTATCACTTTTCCTTAAATCTGAATCACAATCTTCTCAATTATACCATTTACATTGTCAAGCCCAAGCATTTTGTTTAAAAGTTGTACTTGTATGAATTGGAACTAATTTATTTTCATTTAAACTTCAGCTTCAATAATTCAAATTAAATGTTCTTAAATTTCATAAATCATGAATATTTATATTAGTTGATGAATCTTCCATTTTATTATCTGGTAATTTTTCATAATAATCTGCACCATATGGAATTGTAGAAGTTCATACATTATTTGAACTAAATACTGAACCATATATAAGTAATTGGTTTCTTAAATTATTTGGATCATTTTTAACATCCCAAATTTTTCAATTACCTGATAACTCATCCATACTTATCAAACTTCATTCTGCAATTAATACAGCATCTATATTTGTAACATCTGGATCTATATAAATATTTCATCAATTTCAATCATTTCATTTTTTTGCAACAAGTACAAGTAATGATGTATTATCATTTTCATTATATAAATTTGAATTTATATAAATATTTCAATTATCTACTATTACCGTATGTTTTCACTTAATCTCTATTTTCCCAGTTCAATCACCACTTCAAATTTTTAAATATTTTCATTCATTTATATAATTATCAGTTCATCAATTAAAATCAAGTTTAGATGATAATGTTTCTCATTTATAATCATATAAATAATAATTTTTATTCTTTGTTTTTGAAAAAGAATTTAATTGAAATTCAGCAGTTTCAGTACTAATATCTGAGTTATTTTTATAAGTCTTAAATAATTGAAATACTTTTTTATTTATATTTTGTTTTGCTAAAGCTTTACTTGAAACAGAAACTGATAATTGATTTATTTTATCATCTCATCTGGCTAAAATATCAATATCTCATTTTAAATTAGCAATACCTGAAATAAATATTTTTTGTTTTCAAAAATCATCTTGTAGATTTCATTGAGTAGTTCAAATATTTTTATTTCATAAACTATCTGAATTTAATTCTATATATGTATATTTATTTGAACAAAAATATGAGTTATCAGTCAAGGTCATATCTCACCATTGTGTTGAATTAATACTTCATGTTATAGTATATATTTCAAAAGGTTCTTCTGAAATTCAACATTTTCAAGTATCAGATGTAGTATTAAAATCTTGGCTCTTCCTTAAATCAATTAGGTAGAACTTAATTTTTGTATATAATATATTAAAATATAATAAAAATCAAATGGAAAAAGAACTATTTTTACAGGAACTATGATTAAAAGAACCTTGGTACATAAAAGAAGTTAAATTAGATATAGAAAATGAAAGATTAGATATTTATTTAGATTTTGAAAAATGAACAAAATTTGAAAATATAGATTGAGATTATGTGACTGCCTTTCAAACAG
>JAUZRO010000194.1 GCA_030950465.1 Candidatus Altimarinota bacterium
TGTTTTAAAAATATTTTTATTTTCATATATTTCGTTTCATTCAAATTTTATTCAAGTTTTCTCTCAAATTATAAATTTCTTTTTTCCCCTATCAAATTCCTGCATAAAATCACATCCTTTTTTAGTTTTATCATTTTTAGAACAAACTGCATAATCTTTTCAATTCTTTTTGGAATGTAATACTTTTAGTTCATTACTACATTTAGGACATTTTAACTCTATATCATTTATAAGTTTATTTTTTTCCTTATCAAATTCTTTTATAAAATCACATTTTTCTTTTCCTTTGACTTTGTCATTATTTTTAGAACACACTGCATAATTTTTTCAATTTTTTTTAGAATGTAATATTTTTAGTTCATTATCACATTTAGGACATTTTAAATCTGTAGTAATAGTAGTGAATAAATCTTTATTTATATCATAAGTAGAATAAAAGTTACATTCTTTCAATAAATTATTTTTTCTACAAATTGCAAAATATATATTAGGTTCATCTTTTTTTGAAAAGATCTTTATTCATCATCAACATTTAGGACATTTATTTTCTGTTTCACAAATACTTTTTTCTTTAGATATTTCTCATGATGAAGTATAATCTGAATAATATAAAGGGTAATTTGTTTTTTTGTCTTTATTATTATCACTTGTTACATAAAATTTTCAAGGCACATCTTTTTTTTCTCTTTTAAATAAATCCCATCATTCTGGACTCTTTTGATCTATTAATATTCATTTTTTTGCTTTTTGTCCTATCTCTTCTGCTTTCAATAAATCATCAGTTACAGTTTTAGTCACTATATCAGAAATATAATCATTTAGATATTTAATAAATTTTTCTTTTTCAACCTCTGTTTTGTCTAAACTTATTAAAGATAATCTTTTTTCCCATTCAGAGGTAAATAATACATCTTTAACTTTTTTATCTACTGTTTTTAAAATAATACTTCAACTTTCCTCAACTGTTAAAAATCATTTTTTATCTTCTGATATATATTCTTGATTAACTATATTTTCTATAATTCAATCTCTAGTAGCACCAGTTCAAATTCATTCTGCTTTATTTAATATATTAAATCCCTCTTTATCCTCATCATCAATTCATTCTGCACTATAAAAACTTCTTGGAGATGACATATATGATAATAAACTCTCATATGTTAATTTTGGTGGTGGAGTTGTCTTTTCAGATAATAATATAATTTCTTTTATTTTAATTGTTTCTCATTTTTTTATATTATTTCAAATATTGTTTTCATCTTTTTTATCTTTTGCTTTAGAATCTAATTCTTTAAATCATATCTCTAATACAGTTTTTCATTCAGAAACAAAATTATATTTTTCTTTTATATTAACATGAACTTCTCTAGTAGAATATTTTGC
>JAUZRO010000195.1 GCA_030950465.1 Candidatus Altimarinota bacterium
CGGTAAACTATACATAGATTTGTGATTATTTATTAAAGTTTTGTCACCTTAATTTTACCAAAAATCTACATTAAAAATCAACAAAAAAAGAGAAAAAAGTTTATTTAAAACTTTTCTTCTCTTTTTTATATGTTTATAATAGCATTATAATATAATTTATAGCTATTATTTTTTCTAGATTTTTCCTGCTATCACGAAAGGAGCCTCATTTATTTGCTTTAATTAAGTAATTTCTTATACTTTATTAGTATAACCATTTTTTTTAAAATTGCGAGAGATTTTTCAAGAAAATTTACAAAAAAAATACCACTTTTGAAAAGTGGTTGATAGTAACATAAATATTAAGATTATTTTTTTTTCATTTAATTTTTATTATTTTTTAAAGAGAAGTGAGAATTAACTCACTTCAATGAATTCCCACTATTCCACCATCCCCTACCTCTTTAGAAATATAAGCATTTTGATCCATAACTAAAATATAATCTTTCTTTACAGACAAAAGAGCTGCTATATTTTTTTTATACTTTTGTCAAGTTTATTTTTAAGAAAATAAACTAAAACTTCAATGTTTTTAATTCTTCATTTTGTTTTAATTTATTTATCAATATTTCTGTATGTAAATACAAAAATACTTCTGATATAAATTTATTTTTACTTCAAGATTTTTCTTTATATTCATTATAAATAATATCTATTTTTTTTAATAATTTTTCTTTATCATAATTTATTTTTTCAACTTTTTCTACAAAATCATCTAATTTTTTTAATGTTTTTTCTTTTAAAATATAATCTGTCTTTTTAAATAAATATTCATCTTTGTTATCAAAAGCCATTATTTTATTTTCTACAAAAAAATCATCTATATTTTTATAATCATTTTCTCAATCTAAAACATATTCTCAAATTCTTTTATCATCAATATATAATCATATTTTATCACTATATTTTTTATATAATTCTAAATTTATTTCTTTTATCTTTTCATCTTTATAAATTCATTCTTTAATATATGGATAAACATAATAAATTGCATGATTATTATATTTTGTTTCATATAATTTTGGAATTGTTAAGTATTTATCTACAGTTATTCTATTTTTCTTTTCACTTATTTTATAACTAATTTTATTAATATTATCAGTTGCACTTCAACCTCAAAAACTGTATGTTAAATCTTCTTCATAATTAAAATCAAAGTCATATTTTGAAACCCATATTTTACCTACATTAAATATTTTAGTTGTATTTTCAATATTATTTGAATAAATTTCATTTCAATATAAATAATTTTTAGTACAAAAATCTGAATTATGATATCTGCAATTTGTTCAATTTAATTCTCTTGATTCAGTAATAGGTGCAGTATAATGACAATCAAATATACAAGAATATCATTGTGAAATTCATATTATTATAAAAATTATTAAGATTATTATTTTTTTCATTTTAATTTTTTTATTTTTTTAAATAGAAGTGAGAATTAACTCACTTCCAGTAAATACTTATTTTTCTACCCTTAATGGGTGATAATTATAAGCATTAAAATTGTCATAATAACAATTTGTTTGTTTTTTAGTACACTTTTGTTCAAAAGGTATTTTATGTATCTCTATAATACCTCTACTTTTATCAGCTTTAGTCTTAACAAAAGAATTTTGATCCATTACCCATATATATTTACTACCAACATATAAAAGAACTGCAACATGACCTCGTTTGCTTTTACTTACACTTGCATTAGATGCAATAATAGTACCATATTTTATATTTAAATTAGGTACTAGTCTATAACTATAATTTCTACTAGTTATATTATTTGGATAATCGGGTGCAAGTGATTTTGTAAAACTTCTACAAATACCATACACATCTTTATCAAATATAGTTGAATTAAGTTGCATATATATTCCTGCTTTAAGATTATTTCTTAACTCAGTATTTGAAATTTCAACAACTTCAGCATTAGCTATATAAACAAATTCAGAACTAATATCATCATACAATAGAGCATAAGTTGTTTGGCCATTTATTCTTTTTGAAGTAAAATTTTTACTCAATCTTAATGACTTTATAATACTTGCTGCTGTATCTGTAATGACAACATTTTTATAACCACCTGCAGAAATTCCTGTAGTTAAACCTAAAATTAAACCGATTGTAACAAAAAACTTTTTCATTGTATAAACTCCTTATTTGTAGTTTACAATTTTTCTTTTTAAACTCAAATTTTATTTTGAAAAATGAGTCAAAGCTGTACTATAACATTTGTTAATCAAAAAAATTAACCACTTGTAATTTTCCTCATAAATATACAAGAAAATTGGATTAAAATAATGACAACTGCTGCATTCTATTTTTTTTTTTATACATTTGTCAAGTTTATTTTTTAAAAAGTATTCAAAATTATTGTAAAATAAAAAAATATATGATAAACTTATATAAATAAATACTTTTATAAAAGAATAAAATGATAAATTTTTTAAAATTATTCAACATATTAATTTTTATAGTCTTTGCTAGTAATATTGTATTAGCATATTTTTTTGATACTTTATTCTTAGAACAAGAAAAAATAACACAGCTTCAAGTATTATCTATAATATTGTTAATTGATGTAATAATAGTACTATTATTAGTAAAGATTTTTTATAATGATCCTATTTCAGAGCTAAAATATTTAATACAAAAATTTTATATCTGAGAATTAAAATGAAAAGATATAAATATAAAAAAAAGCTTAAACCCAAATATTAATTATATAGTAATTTTCTTTTGAAAAACTCTTGATACTCTTAAAAATATAAAAGATGAATTTCTACATTGAAAAGAAATAAAATGAGAAGTTTCAATATGAAAAGAAATTCAAGAAAAAATGTTACTAAAAAAAGATATAAAAGTTCCCTCTCTAAATATAGTTGCAAAATCAAAACCTGCATGAGAAATTGGTGGTGATTCTTATGATATAATAAAACAATGAGAAAATTATTATATATATGTATGAGATGCAACATGACACTGAGTTTGAGCTGGGTTTATAATGATTATGGTAAATACACTAATTAGTGCCTTTGCAAAAATATATACTTCTGGAGCCCAAATTTTAGCTAATACAAATGAAGTATTAAAACCAAGAGTAAAAGCTAATTTACTTATGAGTTTATTATTACTTAGATGGAATGAAGATACAAAGAAAATATATATGACTGGTGCTGGTCATGAATATTTAATGATTTATAAACATAAACAAAAAAAATGTTTTAGAATAAAATCAGGTTGAGTTGCATTGTGAATGATTAAAAATATTCATAAATTAATAAAAGAACAACAAGTATCTTTTGAACCAAATGATATTATAGTTTTATATAGTGATTGAATAACTGAAGCAATTAATAAGCCAAAAAGAGATTGAAATGAGATAATGTTTTGAGAAGATAGATTACAAGAAGTAATTCAAAATTCACCTAATATTTCTTGAAAAGATTATAAATCAGCAAGAACTGTATTTAATAATATAACTATAAAACTTTCTCAATATATGTGATATAATCCACTACAACTTGATGATATAACTTTAGCAACAATTGAATACAAAGCAGATGATTATAATTCTGAAGAAGATATTCCACTAGAAATTCCAAAAGATTTAATAACTCAATGGAAATGGTAAAACAAAAAAAATAGGATAAGCACAAGGTATTACTCCAAATTATTTTATAAATCAAAATAACCAAATTGGTATTTTATTATTACTTGATAATTCTATATCATCTGAAATGATATAAGCATTTTCTAAATTTTTTAATTGTTTAAAAGTTTTATTTTTTCATCAAATTTCAAAAATATAACTTTTCTTATTTTTAAAAAATTCAATATCTCAAGATTTAGGATAATATATTTTTCCATTTTTATTTAAAATTGAAGCAATAAAACTTTCTCTTAAAACTCATATATAATTTCTTTCATTTATATCATCAAAAAATATATTCATAAAATTTTGCATCTCAAAATATATTTTCTTAGTTTTTCTTAATTGCACAGATATTTTTCAAGATTTTCACATAACATTTAAAAACCCTATTTCTATTAAAATATCAAAATAACTTTTTACTGTACTACTAGTAGTATTTAATAATTTTGCAATATTTGAAAAATTTATTTCAGATGGTGCAGAATTTGCTATAAATTTCAGTATTTCAAAAAAATAAGAAATATTTTCTGTTTTTAATTTATAAAAATTAGATATATCTTCATATACTATTTTATTAATTATATTTTCTAATTTCTCTCTATAATCTTTAATATCTTCTTCTAAAGCAAAACCAAGTTCTCAAATTTTTAAATATTGCTTAAATAATTCTAATATATTTTTTTGTTTTTTATATATTTCAAAATTTATTAATTTATAATTGTTTATCAATTCTTCAAAAGCATATCATTCAAAGATTATATTATGCTTAAATTCTAAATATTCTAAAAAGCTAAATTTATTTAAATTAAATATTTTTCATCTTCTTGATAAATCATAATTTCATTTTATTAAATCTATACTTGAACTTCAAGAAAAAATTATTTTCACATCAGGTAAAAAATCATAAATTGTTTTTAAATCTTGTTCCCAATTTTTATATTTATGAATTTCATCTATATAAAAATTTAATATTTTATAACTTTTATATAATTCTTCAACTATATTAAATATTTTTTTTCAAATGATAAAAGAAGAATCCATAGAAAAATAAACTGATTTATCTCTCTGTTTAGCAATTTGTAAAAGTAAAGTTGTTTTACCTATTCATCTTAAACCAACAATACCAATAATATTGTTTTTATTTTCTATTATTTCATCAAATAAATATCTTTTAAATTTAGTATTTACTCAACTTATTTTTTCTTCAGAATATAATAATATTTTATCCATATATTATAGTGTATTATAAAATAACTACTATTATATTATAGTATATTATAAAATAAGCAATTTTTTTTATAAAAAATAAGAAAATTAAATTTCTTATTTTCAAGATTTAGTTCTATTACAATTTTTACACAACATTTGGCAATTTTTTGTATTTGTTTTTCATCATTCATGCCAAGGAGTAATATGGTCTGCTTCCATTTCATTTAATTCAAATTTGTTTTCACATTTAGTGCAAATACCTTTTTGTTTTTCAAATAATTCTCTTTTATTTTTATCTGTAAATGCCCTAATATTAAGAAACTTTTCTTTTCAAGTTAAAATATATTCATAAATACCTCATTTTTTAGTTACATCTTCATCTTGCATTAATACACTGATTTCTTCTTCTAATTTATTTGAATCATATTCTTTATTTTTAAATTCATTATAAAGTAATCAAAAAGCAATACCTTTCATTTCTTTTCTATAATTTGGAAAAATCATTTCTACCCAGTTTATAACACTTTGAAAATATAACCACAATTCATTTGCATTAGGTTTATGTTGATTTTGTGCCATATAATTTTCAATATTTCAATTACTAATCCAAGAAATAGCAGTTTCTAAATATTCTTGTCTTATTGATGAACCTCTTAAGTAATCACTACCAATTCCATAAGCAGGGCAACCTGATTTACTAAAATATTTTTTTGCTTCAGTTAACCAAGTTCAAGTATAAATTGCATTTCTTAATTCTTGATCAGTTAATTTTTCTCCAGCTATATTTATAGTTTTAAACCAATCTAATTTTTCTTTATCATCTCATTCACAGAAATAAACCATTAATTTATAGTCTAAAATTTGCTCTTTTTCAGTATCTTCAAGATTATGAAAATATTGAAAATCAAGTGAAAATTTTCCAGCAACATATTCACAAATACTTATTGTCCTTTGTTGTCAGTCTAAAACTTCATAACTATCATTTTCATTTTTCACCCAATACATCACATTCAAAGGAAAGTCTTTTTTTACAGTTTCTATTACAGAATTTCTTTGTTTCTCTTTATAAATAAACTCTCTCTGATATTTAGGTCTAATATTTAATTTTCCTCAAAATCAAACAACTCATTCTTCATTATTATTCACATATCAATCCACAACTTCCCTAATTGAAATTTCTCTTAATTCTATTTTCATAAGTCTTTTTAGTTAAATTTAATATATATTTTTATGTTCAAGTTTACGAGACCGGTCCTTAAATTTAACTAGTTAATTCCAAGGACCGGTCTCTTTTAAATTATAGTTTTTTGTTTTTTATAAGAATTCTAGCATATGGAGCTATTAAATTTTTACTATTATCACTAATATAATAAATTTTATCAACAGGTTTTATATTTACTTCTAATACTAAAACACAATTTATAGCATTACCATTTTTTTCTGAACCATCTTTCATTATTTTTTTAGGATTTTCATAATTTTTATTTGGACTAAAATTATCACGACTATTTCATAATCATAAAATTTCAAATTGATCAGGATTATATTTATCCATAAAAGTTATTGGAACTCACATTGCTCATTTATAATCCATTGGAATACTTTTTGTTATATCTACATTAATTGCATCATAATTATCATATTTTGGGTATTCTTCTACATTATAAGTTTTATATAAAATTAAATCTTCATGTCTTTTATTAATTTCTAAATTTGTAAACCAATTAACTCCAGAAACTCTTATCATTCATTCTTTATGATTACCAGCAGTTGCATAATCTTCATAATGTGTATTTATAAAATGACCTGCTCAACCTTTAAAACCATATCAAAGCCAAATTTTATTTTCTTTTATAAGTTTAAAAATTTCTTTATATGTAATAGCATTTTGATGACCTATAGTTATAAATTTTTTATCATATTCAAATAATTGTGCTACATAATCTCTAAAAAGTGAAAATGGTGGATTTGTAACTACAATATCACAACTTTCTAGAATTTCTATACATTCTGGACTTCTAAAATCTCAGTTTTGTTTTAATTTTATTTTTTTAGTATCTTGTAAATCTATTTTTCAATCATTATTCAAATCTAATCCTCTAGTAATTTCTAGTTTATAAGAAGATTTTTCTGTTTCAAAATGAGTTGCAATTAATTTTTTTAATCCTAAATATTCAAAATTTAAAGCAAAATATTTAAAGAAATTACTTTCTTCTGGATCATCACAATTACAAAAGATTACCTTATCTGTAAAATATTCTTTATAATGTCATAATTCTCTTTCTATATCAGAAAGTTGTGTATAAAATTCATCTTTTTTGGCTTTATTAGCCTTTTTTAAATTATTGTTTCAAGATTTTTTTTCCATAATAAAAAGCATATTAAAAAATTAATATGCCAAAAATCAGCTCTATAAAAAGGCTTCTAATGTGAGTTTTTTGACAATATAAAAAGGAGGAAATTAACAGCCCTATTATATCGCCAAAAAACTCAATATACTCTAAAAAACGAATATCAAGGAGAAGGAAAAGTTAATTTCCTCCTTAATAATTTCGTTTACAAAGAGTATTTGTATATTTAGTTTTTTGGCTTCTTTAGTATAGAGAAAAACTGAAAAAATCAAAACAAAAAAAATAAGAAAATGAATTTTCTTATTTTTTTATATCATATAATTTTAATTGAGCAATAGATCTAAGTAAAGAATCTTCTGCTTCAATAAATTTAACCATATCCATTTTATTAGATGAATTGTGGTATTTGTCCATTAATTCTTTAGCTTTTAGTTTAGCTCTTCTAACTTTATCAACATCAAGATCAGCAATATCAGTTAACATATCTGTTAATATTTTTATACTTTTTCAATCGATTTCAACAACTCACCTTCATACTGCAAAATCATCTCTGTGTTCTATATTATTTTCATCAAGAAAATTTACATATAAAGTAGATGCTTCTACATATGTCATAAGAGGTTCATGATTTTCTAAAACAGTTATTTCTCCTACTCATGTTAACATTGTAACAGAAATAACTCTCTTATTTAGAAAACTTTCTCACTCAAATGATAAAATTTTTAATTCCATATTTTTTTTTATTACGAGGTGCCCCTTGAGGGTAAAAATATTATTATTTATTTTCTTCTTGAGCTTTTTCATATGCTGCAACTACTTCTCTCATAGATTCTTTATACATAAAGAATTTTTCTGGAATATCATCATATTCACCATCAATAATTCATTTAAAACCAGTAATAGTATCTGAAACTTTACAATAAACACCTGAAACTCCAGTAAATTGTTCAGCTACATAAAAAGGTTGAGATAAGAATTTTTGCATTCTTCTAGCTCTAGCTACAGTTCTTTTATCTTCATCAGATAATTCATCCATACCTAAAATTGCAATAATATCTTGTAATTCTTTATATTTTTGAAGAATTTTTTGAACATTTCTAGCAACATTATAATGTTCTTCACCAACTATACTAGCATCTAAAACAGTAGAACTTGAATCAAGAGGGTCTACAGCAGGATAAATACCTAATTCAGCAATTGATCTATTAAGAGTAATTGTAGAATCTAGATGAGCAAAAGTATTTGCTGGAGCTGGATCAGTAAGATCATCAGCAGGAACATATACAGCTTGTACAGAAGTAATTGAACCTTTTTTAGTAGAAGTAATTCTTTCTTGAAGTGCCCCCATATCTGTTGCCAGAGTTGGTTGATAACCTACAGCAGAAGGAATTCTACCTAAAAGAGCAGAAATTTCTGATCATGCTTGAGTAAACCTAAATATATTATCAACAAAGAATAATACATCTTTTCATTCTCTATCTCTGAAATGTTCAGCCATAGTTAAACCAGTTAGTGCAACTCTAGCTCTAGGACCTGGAGCTTCGTCCATTTGTCCAAATACCATAGCTGTTTTTGGTAAAACTCAAGAATCTTTCATTTCATGATAAAGATCATTTCATTCTCTAGTTCTTTCACCTACTCATGCAAAAACAGAGTAACCTCAATGACCTTGAGCAATATTATGAATTAATTCCTGAATAATTACAGTTTTACCTACTCATGCTCAACCAAAAAGACCAACTTTTCAACCTTTTAACATTGGAGCAATAAGATCAACTACTTTTATTCAAGTTTCAAAAACTTCAGCATTAGTAGTTAAGTCTTTAAAATCAGGAGCATCTCTATGAATTGGATCATTAAACTCAGTAACTGGTTTTTCAAGTCAATCAATAGGTTCTCCTAAAACATCAAACATTCTACCTAAAACTTTTTCTCAAACTGGAGTTCTAATAGGAGATTCTAAAGCAATTACTTCAAGTCCTCTTTTTAAACCATCAGTTCTATTCATAGCAATAGTTCTCACTATACCATCTCATAATTGTTGTTGAGTTTCAAGAACAACTCTTTCAGAGTGTCCTTTTACTTCTAATGCTTCAAGAATTGAAGGAACATATCCTCCTTCAAACTTAACATCTATAACAACTCATATAACCTTTGTAATTTTTCAAATATGCATATTTTGTAAATTAATTATTTTTTAAAGAAATATAGAAAAATTTTCTAAATATAAATGTAATTATTAAAATAAATACTAATACTACATATCAAACCTTATTAGCATCATCATAACCAATATTAAATATATTAGTTAATAAAAATCACACTAAAAATAATGATATTATAGAATATATAATATAAAAAACTATATTTAATATAATTTTAAAAGCTCATGGTAGAAATTTCATAATTTTATATTTAGAAAAATAAATTTTATACATCTTTCATAGACTCAGCTCAAGCAGTAATTTCAGAGACTTCTCTTGTAATCATTGCTTGTCTTGCTTTATTATATTGAAGTGTAAGTCTTTTTGCAATTTTCAATGCAGCCTCTTTAGCATTTTTCATAGCAATCATTCTTGAAGAATGTTCACTTGCTTTAGCTTCTAACATTATATCAAAAAACATCATATGAACAATAATAGGTAGAATTTTTTCAGCCAATTCTGCTTTTGATGGTTCAACCTTTACTTCATTCATATTTTCTGCCTTTTCAATTTCTTCATCAACATCTACATGTTTTGCAGCTATTTTAACAAGATAATCTTTAACTCATTCTTTTGAAATAGGTAGAAAACTTCTTGAAACAGGAATTTGTTTAATTGCAGAAACATAATAATTGTAAAATATTTTTACTTTTTTATATTTCCCTGTTAAAAATTCTGTCATAATTAACTCAACAACAGATTTTGTGAAATATGATTTAATTTCATCTGAAAAATCTTCTGAAAAGTTTGCAAGTAAAGTATTACCAGTTGAAGCCACAAATTGTGCTGCTTTATTTCAAATAGTGATAAATTCTAATTCTTCACCAGTTTCTTGTATATATGAATTAACTTTTTTAAATACATTAACATTATAACCTCAACATAATCACTTATTTGAAGTTATAATTACAGCCAATGTTTTTTCTCATTCTTTTTCTGTAAAAAGAGGAAAATCTTCAAACGATTTTTCCAAATGCATAAACATTTTTAAAATCTCCAGAACAAACTCTTTCTTTTCCAATGCCAAATTTTGAGCTTTTTTCATCTTTACAGTTGAAATCATCTCCATAGCACCAGTAATTTTAGCAGTGTTCTTTATTGATTTAATTTTTCTTTTTATCTCTTTAGCATTTGCCATTTTTGTCTAAATTTAAATTTTAGAAACTTAGTGGGTTTTAACTTTTAAATATCTCTTTTGTCCTTCAGACATTTACTCTTTACAAGAGCAAAGTGTGCTAATTTTTAAAATTAATTCACATTTATAATTAAAATGTGTTTTCTTGCTCTTTGTAAAAGAGTAAGATACAGAAAGAGATATTATTGGTTAAATTCCTTTTTTTATTTTTCTCAATTTTTTTTAGAATTTTTTATGAGATTCTAACTCAATAATTTTTAAACTTATAATCAGATTAATGTTAATCAAAACATAAAAACAAATAATCCTGCTGCTGCAGTATTTGCAGAGTGAGATTCCATTTTAAATATTGTTAAAAATAAAATATAAGAAATCATAACTAAAAATATTGTTCCAAATAATCATCATAATCATATTAATGCAATTCATATTGAAATTATAAATAATATAGCTGTAGATTTTACTCAAGCCATTATATCTCAATTACCAAAAAGAAATGTAATAATCATCATAGATATTAATATTTTTATAAAGTATATAATCAAAATCATTTTTTTTAAAATTAAAAACTATTTATTCATTTCAGCTAATTTTTCTAGAATTTCTTCTAGTTTAGCAATACTTTTATCACTCATTTTTTTATTTTTAGTAATGTCAGCTAGAATAGTTTTTTCTTCATCTAAAGCAGAATATAAATCTGATTCAAATTTTGGAACTTTATTAACTGGAATATTATCTAAGTAACCTTTTCCTCAAGCATATAATGCACAAGTTTGTTTTTCAACAATTACTGGAGCATAAATTCCTTGTTTTAAAAGTTCTAACATTCTTTCACCTCTTTCAAGTTGTTTTCTAGTATCTTCATCTAAATCAGATGCAAATTGAGAAAATGCAGCAAGTTCTCTATATTGAGCTAAATCTAGTTTTAGTGTACCTGAAACTTTTTTAATAGCTTTAATTTGGGCAGAACCTCATACTCTTGAAACTGATAAACCAACATCAATAGCTGGTCTTTGACCAGAATTAAATAAGTTTGAATCTAAGAATATTTGTCCATCTGTAATAGAAATTACATTTGTAGGAATATAAGCAGAAACATCTCAAGCTTGAGTTTCAATAATAGGCAATGCTGTCATTGAACCACCTCATTCAGCTTCATTTAATTTAGCTGATCTTTCTAATAATCTAGAATGAGAGTAAAATACATCTCAAGGATAAGCTTCTCTACCTGGTGGTCTTCTTAAAAGTAATGACATTTCTCTATAAGCAGTAGCTTGTTTAGATAAATCATCATATACAATTAATGAATGTTGTCCATTAAGCATAAAATATTCAGCCATAGCACAACCAGCATAAGCTGATAAAAATTGCATAGAAGCAGGATCAGAAGCTCAAGCTGAAACTATAATTGTATAGTCCATAGCTCATCTTTTTTTCAATTCTTCAACAATTCTAGCAACCTTACTTTCTTTTTGACCAATAGCCACATAAACACAAGTTATTCACTGACCTTTTTGGTTAAGAATTGCATCAATTGCAACTTGAGTTTTACCTGTTTGTCTATCTCAAATAATAAGTTCTCTTTGACCTCTACCAATTGGTACAAGTGCATCAATAGCTTTTATTCAAGTTTCCATAGGTTCATGAACAGATTTTCTAGCCATTACTCATTTAGCTTTTCTTTCAATTGGGTAATTTTCTGTATCTTTTAATTCTCATAGTCCATCAATAGGATTTCAAAGAGCATCAACAACTCTACCAATTAAACTTTTACCAACTGGAACATTTAAAACTTCACCAGTTGCTTTAGCTATTTCACCTTCTTTAAGATTATTAAATCATTCTAAAATAACTATTCAAACAAAATGATCTTCTAAATTCATAGCTATTCCTTTTGCTCCACTAGCAAATTCTACAAGTTCATTAAAACCAACATTTCTTAGACCAGAAACTTTAGCAACTCAGTCTCAAACATAAAATACTTCACCAACATTTTCAACTCCAGGAGTCATATCAGCTGAATCTATTTTAGTTTCAATGTCGTTTATAATACTTTTTAATAAGTCATTAGACATATAATATTTTTTATTTAAATATTAATTATTTTTACCTTTTATCCCCCTCCTTAATAAGGAGGGATTAGGGGTGGTTTTATTTTATTTGATCTATAGCCTTTGATAAACTAAGATCAACCATATTATCATTTTCAAAAATCTTAATACCTCAAAATATAGTATCATTTTGAATAAATACTATATCTTCTTTTTTAGGTATTATTCAGAAAGCTTTATTAAAAGCATTTTGTGCTTGAATAAAAACTTTTTCTTCATTTAAAGCAGAAGTATATTCTACTTTATAATATTTTTTTCAAGATAATTCTCTACCAAAAATAGCTTTTCATCTATTTCATAATTTTCTAGATAAATCAGAATATAGTTTTAATCATTTTAAAACTATTTTTAATTCACTAGAATTTAATTTTTCTAATTTTTCCATAATTTTTATTTCATTAATTCAATTTCTTTTTCTACAAATTCTGAAGAAACTTTCTCAGATCCAAATAATTTCTTATTAAATCTAAGAACTAAATCAACAATATTAGATTTTACATCAGCTAACATAGAAAGTTTTTCTTTATTAATATCAGACAATGCTGATTCTAATAAAGATTTAGCTTCATTTTCTGCATCATTTAAAATAGATTTTTTACTATTTTTAGCAATTATTTTTGCTTCTGCAATTATTTTCTCTGATTTTTCTCTAGCATTTTTCAAAATTTCTTCTGATTCTTTTTCTGCCTTTTCAACTTTTTCTTTAATTTCAGAATCAATTTTTCTAATTTTTTCTAATTTTATTTTTCTCTCCTCAATAGCATTTACTATTTTATCTCAAAGAAAATATTTGAAAGCAAAAATTAAAACAGAAAAATTAATTATTTGTGCTATAACTAACCAGATGTTTAAATCTTCCATATTTTTTAAATCTTTTTTATATAAACTATTTTGTAGCAACCTCTGCAATAGCAACACCTTTATCTAAAATTTGAAAAGCAATAATTAAACCATATATAGCAATTACTTCTATTAAAGCTAGAAACAATACCATAAAAGACATAATTTTACCTTTGAATTCAGGATTTCTATTCATTGCTTCTAATGCACCAGCAACTAATTTTCATTCTCATATTCAAGCTCATAGAGCTGTTAAACCTATTGCAAGACCAGCTCAAACTGCAGCAAACCCTTGTAAACCATCAGTTCATAAAATTTGAAAAGCAACAACTAATCAATAAATTACTGCTGATTCAACCAATGCAATTCAAAGAATTGTGATAGTTAAAAAGAAAGTAGACATTTTTGGGTTTTTACCCATAACTTCCATAGCTTGTTTAGCTAGGATACCTTGTCATATAGCAACTCATATTCAAGCAAGTCATATAGCCAAACCTGCTCATAAATAAACCAAACTATTATCCATAATAATAAGTTAATAATAAATAAACTAATGTAATTTTGCAACTTTAACAAAAATTGCTATCAATAATGGAAACACAAATGCCTGTATAAAAGACACTAATATTTCTTGCAAATATACTATCAGAGGAACAAATAATGGTAAATCTATACTTAATAAATTTACTGTAAGAGCAGACATTGCTCAAAACAACATTACTAACAGTACTCCACCTGAAGTAATATTTCAAAAAAGCCTAAAACTTAATGAAATAATTTTTGCGAATAAACCTATTATCTCAAGTACTCATAAGAATAGTGAAATAATTATATCAAAGAGTTTTACTATCAAATAGACAATAAAATCAACAGCTTTTGGCAAACTTCATCTTTCATATGGTATATAGTTTTTTCATAAAATAGGAAAATATTCATGAAAAAATTTTAATAATCCTAAACTTTTAAATTGTTCAGATACAACAATTAGAACTCATATTATCGCCATAGCTATATTAAAATTAATATCTGCTGTTGGGATTTTAATATAATGTTCTAGTCAATGACCAAATACTGGTATTAAAAATTCTAATAATACACCTAATAAATTAGAAATAAGTATTATAAAAAATAATATTGTAACATAAGTTTTTAACCAAATTTTTTCTTTTTTTCAAAGTAGTTCTTCAAAAAAATTATAAACTGCTTCAAATGCCATTTCAAAAAAAACAAATACAGCATTTTTAGGAAAAAACCTATACAATAATACTATTATTCCTATAATAAATAGCTCTATAATTATTCACATAAAGCTGGCTTGCCAAGAGATATTAATAATCTCTCAAAAAGATTTTTGTAAAAAATCTTGCATAGATACTTAAATTATGTAAAAATATAAAACCAAGTATATATTAATTTTTTTAAAAATTAATATATTATACTTAGAAATTGACTTTAAAATATATTAATAAATTAAGAATATAACAGTACAAAATTACTAATTTTATTCCTAATTTTAATTACTTAAAATCAATTATCCCATATATGATAGTATTATTTTTTTTTAATCAACATTTTTTTTGCTTTTTTTTATTTTTTATAATAAAATATAAGTATATTATTAATAAAAAGAAAAAAATGACAGAAACAATTTATAATTTATCAATTTTTAAATGAATTGAAAGAGAAACTGTAGAATCAATAATATTAAACTGTGAGGAAGAAAATTTTGTAGAATGAGAAATTATTATGATGCAATGAGCAGATTCTAATTGAAAATGATATATTATTAAAAATGGTTCTGTAAAAATTTCTATAAACTGAACAAAAATTGTAGATTTATCAAATGGGAATATGGTATGAGAAATAGCATTATTGAATGAAGAAAAAAGAACAGCAACAGTTGAAGCAATATCAGATACAACAATGATTGTATTAACATTAGATGATTTAATCGATATGATTAACTCTGATGAAAATAAAATCAATAAAGAAATTATGAGAAGAATTGAGGAAAACTTAGAGAATAGTTAAAAATCTGTAATTACAGATTTTTTTTATTGAAAAAAAATATATTTCAATATAATATATTTATATTAAAATATATTTTTATAAAAATAAAAAAAATGGAAAATAATGAAGAAGTTTTACAAGAGCAAATAAATATTGCTTCTGATAAAATTAGAGATGTGAAAAATGAAATTCATAAAAAAATTGTTGGACAAGAAGATTTAATAGAAAATTTAATTATTGGACTTTTAGCTAAGGGGCATATTTTAATAGAGTGAGTTCCCTGACTTGCAAAAACACTTACTGTTGATACTCTTTCAAAAACTTTAAATTTAGGTTTTAGTAGAGTTCAATTCACTCCAGATTTACTTCCTAGTGATTTAATTTGAACAGAAATATATAGTCCAAAAACTTGAGATTTTTCAGTAAAAAAATGACCAATTTTTAATAATTTTATTTTAGCTGATGAAATAAATAGAGCTCCTTCAAAAGTTCAATCTGCACTTCTTGAAGCTATGGCTGAAAAACAAATTACTATTTGAAATGAAACTTTTAAATTAGATGAACCTTTTATAGTGCTAGCAACTCAAAATCCAATTGAACAATCTGGAACATATAGACTTCCAGAAGCTCAACTTGATAGATTTATGATGAAAGTATCAGTTGGTTATTCTGATAAAGAAACTGAATTAGAAATGTATAAAAAGATAAATTCTGATTTTGATGATATAAAAATCAAGAAAATTTTAAATAAAAAAGATATAAAAGATATTCAAAAATTATTAAAAGAAATATATGTTTCTGATAATATATTCAAATATGTTACTGATATAATTGATTCAACTAGAAATCCAGAAAATTATTGAAATTTAGAGCAAATAAAAAAATATTTAAGTTATTGAATTTCTCCAAGATGATGAATATTTCTAATATCTGCTGCAAAAGTTGTAGCATTACTTAATAAAAGAACTTTTGTAATCCCTGAAGATATAAAAAAAATTGCAACAAATGTTTTATCACACAGGCTTGTTTTAAATTATGAAGCTATAAGTGATGATATTACAAATGAAAAAATTATAGATGTTATTTTAAAAAATATTAAAGTAGTGTAAAAAGGAAATAACCAAAAATAACTCTTTCTTGAATTCTTACTCTTTACAAGAGCAAGAGGCTACACTGTACTATTTTTCATAAAAATCTAACACTTTGCTCTTGTAAAGAGTAAATGCCTGTAAGGCAAAAGAGTTATTAATTGTTAAATTCCTTTTATTTTAAATTATGAAAATACAAAATAAAATAAAATCTCTTGAGATAAAAATTTCAAAATTATTAAATTGATGATTATTTTGAAATTATAAATCTAAATTGCATTGAAATTGAATGGAATTTGCTGAGCATAGAGAATATAATTTCTGAGATCCTGTTAAAAATATAGATTGGAAAGCTAGTTTTAAGTGAAATAGTATGCAAATAAAAAATTATGAAGAAGAAAAAGATCTAAATATTTTATTTGTTTTAGATAATTCTAGTTCAATGGATTTATGAAGTTCTATTAAAACAAAAAAAGAAAATTTAGAAGAACTTTTTTATTCACTAGCAATTTCAGCATATAATAATAATGATAATATTTGAACAATAATTTTTGATGAAAAAAATATAAATTTCACAGAACATAAAAAATCTAAAAATAATATTTTCAAAATATTAGAAAAATGTAATAAAAAAAACATCTTAACAACAGAGGGCTTTAGCCCTTTGAAAGATAATTTTTTACAAGAAATTATAAAAAGAAAAATTAAAAATAATTTAATAATTATCTTAACAGATAAAACAAAATTTGAAGAAAAGCTTTTAAAAATAATAAATTCACAAAATGAAATTATTTTAATAAATATTTTTGATGAAATTGAAAATGAATTAATAACCACCCCTAGCCCCTCCTTAAAAAGGTGGGGGATTTTAAATACTTTTAGTCTAAATTTATGAACTGATTTTATAAATATTAGTTCAAATAGTGATAAAATATCTGAATATAAAAAATCTAGAAAACAAAAATTAGAAAAATTAAAATTTAATTTAGAAAAACAAAATATTTGATATATTAAAATAGATAACAAAATGGATTCTTTCAAAGAATTATTAAAATTTTTTAATAAAAAATAAATCCTATAATGACTGATATAAAACCAATAATGTTCTGAATTCCAATAAATATAATAAATTCCCTTTTATTTATAATTTTTATAATATTAATATATTTTTTAATAATATATTTTTATAAAAAAAATAAAATAAAAAAAATAGAAAAAATAATTATTCCCAAAAAAGTGAAAAATTATAAAAAAATATTAAAAAATCTTGAAGAAAAATATTTAAGTGAAAATAAAGAAATTTTTTATTCTAAATTATCAGAAATATTAAGAGAAATTTTAGAGCAAAATAAGAATAAAAATATTTCTAAAATGACTTTTAAAGAAATAAATAAAGCCCTCTCTCAGTCTCTCCCTTGAGGGAGAGAGGAAGCTACAAATTTAATAAGTTTAATTAAAAATATTTATTTTAAAGAATATGCACAAAATATTGAGGATAGTGAAGATATAAGGAAAAAATTAATTCAGGAAGTTGAAAAAATAATTAAATAAAAATAATGCAAATTAATAATATTACATTTATAAATCCAGAATTTTTCTGGTTAATTTTAATTATTCCTATAATTTTATATTTTTTTTATAAAAAAGAAAAATCCTGAATTAACATTAGTTCTTTAGATGAAATAAAAAAAATCTTTAAAAAAAATAATATCACTTTTTATTTAAAAATAATTTTATTATGATTAATTTTATTAAATTTTATAATAATTTTAGCTAACCCAAATACTACAAATATTTCTGAGAAAATTAAAAAAAATTGAATTGATATAGTTATAGCACTTGATGTTTCTGGAAGTATGGAAGCTAATGATTTGAAGCCAAATAGAATAGAATCTGCTAAAAGTGTAATAAATAATTTTATTTCAAAACTTAAAACTGATAGGGTTTGATTAGTAATATTTGCTTGAAAACCATTTACGAGTATTCCATTAACTTTTGATTATAATATTTTAACTGAAACAATAAATAATATTTCTACTAAAAATATCAATCAACAAAAAAGATGACTTGCTGGTACTGCAATTTGAGATGCAATATTAATGTCAGAAACATTATTTATTTCAAAAGAAAATAAACAAGAAAGAGAAAAAGTAATTATTCTTTTAACAGATTGAGATGCAAATATATGAGTAGATCCAAAAGTTGCAGGATTATCTAGTAAAGAAAAAAATATAAAAATTTATACTGTATGAATTTGAAGTAAACAAGGATGATACATAACTTATAATTCTTGACCATTCATTCAAAAACAAAAAATTTCACCTTTAAATGATAAAGATTTGAAATATATAGCATCTCAAACTAAATGAGTTTATTTTAGAGCTGAAGATAATAAAACATTTAAAAAGGTTTTTGAAGAATTACAAAAACTTCAAAAACAAAATATTGAAGTAGAAATAAAAAAAACTTATAGTGAGTATTATAAAATATTTATATATAGTTTAATAATTATAATTAGTATATTTTTCTATTTAATTAGTTGAAATATAGAAAAAAGAAAAAATAAATAATTAAATAAAATATGCACTTTACAAATATAAACATATTCAGTATTTCTATATTTATAATAATAATTATAATTATATCTTTTTTTGCATATAAAAAATATTTTACTCAAATAGAATTTAATAATAAATATAGCTTAATTTCTAGTTCTAAATATTTTTATTTAAAATATTTATTTTTATTTTTAAGTTTAATAATAATATTATTTAGTATTTTTTGAATAAAATATTGAACAGATAAAAACAACTGAATTAATAATTGAATTGATATAATGTTTGTTCTAGATGTAAGTAAATCTATGAATGTATCTGATATTTTAGACACTAATTATGCTTATACAAGGCTAAATATATCTAAAATATCTATTTCTGATTATATAATAAAACATCCAGAAAACAGGTATTGACTAGTTATTTTTGCATGAGATGCAGTTTCAACAATTCCACTCACAATTGATAAAAATTTATTTCTTACAATGCTCTCTTGAGTTAATTATAGAAATTTAACAGTTCAGTGAAGTGATTTTAAAAAAGCAATATCTATGTGAATTAATAGATTTATTTGAGATAAAAAAAGAAATAAAGCTTTAGTTTTTATTTCTGATTGATGAGATACTTGAGATAATGTAGGTATAAATATAACTAGAACAAAGAATATTAGTTTTGCAGTTGTAGGAATTGGAACAGAAAAAGGTTGAAAAATTATAAAATGACAAGATTTCTTTTGAAGAGCAATTTACCAAAAATATAAATGAAAAATAGTTATTTCAAAATTACATTTAGATAACTTAGAAGAAATAGCTAATTCATTAGGTACTGATGTTTTAAAGTTAGAAAATATATGAGATTTATCTAAATTAGAAAAGCAATTTTTAAAATTAGAAAAAAGAGCTTTTCAAAAATCCTTAAACTCAAGTTTAGCTGATTTTTCTAGAATATTAACAATATTAAGTTTTATAATATTTTTAATATATTTAGGAATTTATTTATTAGAAAATAAAAAAGATGAAAAATAAATTATTATTAATCTTATTTATAATAATTTGAATTATATTTATAAATTTTGTAAATATAAAATCATATTATTATACTTTAAAATGAAATACACTTTATGAAAATAAGGTATTTTCTGGTGCTATAAATAATTTTAATAAATCTAATAGTTATATTTGATTATATAATATATGAAATTCTTATTATAGAATTTGAGAAAATTTTACAATAAACAATATAGATAAAAAAATAGAAAATTATGAGCTTTCATTAAAGTATTATACAATTTCAATGAAATTAAAATATACTAAAAATACAGAATTTAATTATAATTTTGTAAAAAATAAATTAGATGAATTAAAAAAATTAAAAGAAGAAGAAGAAGAAAAGAAAGAAGAACAAACAAAAAAATCCCCCCAACCCCCTTCAGGTACTTCCCCCCAAGAGGAGGAAGGTAGTAAAAAGTCTTGAGAAAAAGAACAAGAATCTTTAGCTTCTTGAAAAAAAGAAGATAAACTTTCTAAAGAAGATTTAGAAAAAATAGAAGAATATAAAAAACAATTACAAAAAGAACAAATTCAAAATTCTAATGATTTTAATAAAATTTATCAAGAACCTATAACTGACCCTTTTGATAATTTTGATAATTTTTTTAAGAATGATCCCTTTTTTGATAATTCTAGACTAAATAATAAAGAAGAAAAAAAAGATTGGTAAAAGCTTAATTTAAAAGAAAAA
>JAUZRO010000196.1 GCA_030950465.1 Candidatus Altimarinota bacterium
TTACATCAGGCACTTGAGGCGAAAGAATGAGTAAAAATAAATAAAGAAAATAAAACTTTAGCCTCTATAACATTTCAAAATCTTTTTAGAATGTATTGGAAATTATGATGAATGACTTGAACAGCTAAAACTGAAGAAGAGGAATTTTATAAAGTTTATTGACTTGAAACTTTAATAATACCTACAAATAAACCTATATTAAGAGAGGATAAAATTGATTTATTATTCAAAAATGAAGAGTGAAAAATAAAATATATTGTTAATATGATAAAAGAATTAACTAAAACAGGACAAACTATATTAGTTGGTACAGTATCAGTTGATAAATCTGAATATTTATCAAATCAATTAATAAAAGTTTGAATAAAACACAATGTTTTAAATGCTAAACAAAATCAAAAAGAAGCAGAAATAATTGAAATGGCTTGAAAAAAATGAGCTATCACAATAGCTACAAATATGGCTTGAAGAGGTACAGATATTAAATTATGAGAAGGTGTTATTGAATTATGATGATTAATTATAATATGAACAGAAAAACATGAAACAAGGAGAATTGATAATCAATTAAAGTGAAGAGCTTGAAGACAATGAAACCCTTGAATGACACAGTTTCTAATTTCTCCAAATGATGATATAATGAGAATATTCTGATGAGATAAAATATTTTGAATTTTTAATTCTCCTGTATTTTCTTCTATTCCAGATGAACAACCTATTTTTGAAAGTAAGATGCTAACTAAGAAAGTTATAAATATACAAAAACAAGTTGAATGACATAATTTTGATGCAAGAAAACATGTACTTGAATATGATGATGTTATAAATAAACATAGAACAATTATTTATAATAAAAGAAATAAAATTCTAGATGCCGAAAATGTAGATGAGGATATTAAAAAAATGTTATCAAATCAAATTAAAAAAATAGTTTTTGCAGAAATAGCTAAAGTTAAAGAATGAGAGGATATAAATAAAAAAGAACTTATTATAAAAATTAATGACTTCTTATGAATTGAAGCTATTGATGATACTATTGAAAATGATGATATATTCGGAATGACAAATGCTAAAGAAATAAGATC
>JAUZRO010000197.1 GCA_030950465.1 Candidatus Altimarinota bacterium
ATTTTAATATATTATATACAAAAATTAAGTTCTACCTAATTGATTTAAGGAAGAGCCTATAATAATTTTAAAATAACAGTACATAAAGAAAAAGAATTTCAAAAATTTAAAAAATATTTTCAGGATAAATGACTAGATATAAAAGAAATTTTATCTAGTATTCATGAATATATGAATTTACCTAATAATGAAAAATGACATTTTTGAAAAAAAACAGTGAGATATTTAGAAAAAAATATATATAGTTTAGATAAAAATAATTTTAAAACAGAAAAAGAATTATTGACAAAAAATACTAATATGGCAAGAGAATCTGTAGCTACTATCATTGAATATAAAGCAAGTAATGACTTCAAGATGAATAGTATTAATTGGAAATATCATAATGATAACTTTACAAATATTCTAAATGGATTTGAACGTGTTTGATTAGATACATGAAAAACTTTTTGAGGTGAATGAGATTATAATTTTGATCTTTGAGAAAGACAATGGAATTTGAATATTGATTATTCACATTATACTGAATGAGAGATTTTTGCAGATAATAATAAAAGTGGTACTACTAAGACAACTAAACCTTTAAGGAAAACAGATAATGCAACAAGAAAAGATTTATTAAAGGTTGGATTAACTACAAAAATATATTGACAAAAAAATAATTCTTGAGATTATTTAGATATTTATGGTTGATGAGGTGTATCTTATTTTTGAGATTTATGAGGAGGTGAAATTCAAAAAGCACGGCATAAAAACTTAGGAATATATGAACATAAATGAAAAAATGATGGTGGTACTTGATTTGATTGATTTATTGATGTAAATATAGCAGCAAAAAAATACATTTATTGAAATAAAGAACGATGAGTATATTCTAAAGCATCAGCTGGAGCTAAAATTTCATTCACTGATAATTGAGAACATGTTTTAAAATGAGAAGGATGATTATGATTAAACTATTGACCTTTTTGAGTGGAATGATGAATTTATTGAGAATTATCAACTTGAATTAAATCAACTAATACAATTAATTCAAGAGAATCCAGAGGAGTATATTTTAAAGCTAGTACTAAAGTTCTATGAGTTGATTGATTAACCCTTAGTTATAAATACAAAGACAATATATATTGAGAAGATAGATATCCAAATTTAGCCTATAAACCTAAAGCATGAGGACAGTGAACAATGGCTCTTGAATATAAATTTTAATTTTTAATTATTCCCCAAAACTTCTCCCACAAATAAACCCACTACTCCAAGCCCATTGCAAATTAAATCAACCTGTCTTTCAAGTTACATCAACAACTTCTCAGATAAAATATAATCAAGCTGCTTTTTTAGACATAAAATTTTTATCTAGTTCATTTAAATCAATTCATCAACCTGTTGCTTTTGCTTCTTTCCATGATCTCCAATCTTGTAATCCAAATTCTATTGTTTCATCTTTTTCTAATTCTTTTTCAAAAAATTTATTTATTTTTTTAGTTGAATTTTCAGGATTTATTTTTAATTCTATATTTATATTTTCTAAAATATAATTAATTTTATCTTGTTCAGATTCTATTTTAAGAGAACTTAAATATTCTCAAAGTGCATTTCAAGTATTAAAAACAATTGGTCAGCTAATTCAAAAATGTGTAAATAAAAGTGGTCAATATTCACTATAGATTATTTTTTCTTTTGTATCTACTCCTTCTCCCTTCAAGGGAGAGGGTTGGGGTGAGGGCTTATCTTTTAAAATTATCTCTAATTTTAAACTACTTCAACTTAATTCCTTAAAATCTCTTTTAGAAGATAATCAAACTAAAGCTCTTGTTGGTTCAATTATATTTAATCAAAAACTTTTAGCAAAGCTGTATCATTCTCCTGTAGTTCAAACTTGAAAAAAACTTTTTCATCAACTTGAAACTATTACATTTTTTGCTTGGTATTTTTGTTTATCTTCTGTTTCTATTTTGAATAAATGTTCTATCCCCTTTCCTATTAGGAGAGGGCTAGGGTGAGGTTCTATTTTTTTTACATCAGAATTACACTTAATTTCACATTTATTATCTTTTGCTTTTTTAATTAATAAATTTAGTAATTCTTTAGAATCTCAACTTTCTAAAATTAGCCTTCATCTATCTTCTTCAATAATATTTATTCAATTTTCTGCAAAAAAACTTTGTATATCCCACTGATTATATTTTTTAAAAACTGAAAAAAGAGCCTTTTTATTTTGTGTAAAATAGTCTCTTTCTATATCAATATTCATATTTGAAACATTTGCTCTTTCACCTCAACTTAAAAGAACTTTAATTCAAGGATTTTTATTTTTTTCTAAAATTAATTTTTTATACTTTTTTGGTAAATTAATTCAAGCAAAAAGTCATGCTGCTCATGCTCAAACAATTATTACATCATATATCACTTTACTTCTATAAGTTAAAAATAAATAATAAAAATTAAGTTAATCAAATTACTCTTTGAACAAAGTCTAGTCTTAAATTACCTAATTCAGAAATAAAGTCTTCCACTTCTTTTCTTTTTAAAATAAAAACATAAATTAATTCTTTACCCGTTTCTATAATTTTATCTGGTTCTCTTGAAATTTTTTTAAGAGTTTGTTTGCAATTACAATTTACATTAAATAAATATTTAATTTGCTTCTTTTTATCTGACATATCTATAACTTCTTTTACATCAGAAAGTTTATAAACTTTTGAAATAATTTGAGAAATATCTTCACTATCATCTAATTTGAATCATATTAAAATATGTCAAGATCCTTTTTCATCAAAAGCAGCACTAAAAACTTTAACTGAGTAATTTCTTTTTTTTAGTAGATTATTTAATTCATTTATAACTCAAATAGAATCATTAGTTATTACATTTATATAATTTAATTTCATAAGTTTTATTTTTTCTATCTTAAAATATACTTTTATTATATGTACTTTTCAGATTTGTCAAAGAAAAATCGGCTCCTTTCGTGATAGCAGGAAAAATCTAGAAAAAATAAGGCTCTTCCTTAAATCAATTAGGTAGAACTTAATTTTTGTATATAATATATTAAAATATAATAAAAATCAAATGGAAAAAGAACTATTTTTACAGGCACTATGATTAAAAGAACCTTGGTACATAAAAGAAGTTAAAT
>JAUZRO010000198.1 GCA_030950465.1 Candidatus Altimarinota bacterium
TGTTAAAATATCAGAAGATAAAATCAGGTCAATTACTTGAATAGTTACAGAAAGACAATTTATTGCAAAAGAAAATATATTATTAGCAGAATTTATTTCAGATTATTATTTTACTCAAATACATAATTCTATTAATTTATTTTTCCCAAGTATTGTTAGAAAAAAAATATTAAGTTTAAATGAAAAGTTTTTTGAAAGAATAAATAATAATGTAGGGAATGAAAATTTTCATTCCCTACAAAATATTGAACTTAAATTAAATCTTTTTTCAGAAAAACAAAAAAAAGCATATTTACAAATAAAAAATAATTTTAATATTCAAAATACTCCCTCTCCCCTTAGGGAGAGGGCTGGGGTGAGGTTTAATCTTCTATATTGAATAACAGGTTCTTGAAAAACAGAAATTTATATTAAATTAATATTAGATAATTTAGAAAATAATAAACAAAGTTTATTATTAATTCCAGAGATTATTTTAAATAATCAAATTTGAGCAAAATTAATTAAAATATTTTGAGAAGATAATATTATAATTATTAATTCAAGTATTACGCCTTGAAAAAAAGCAGAATATTTTGCAGATATTTATACTTGAAAATCAAAAATTATTATCTGAACAAGAAGTTCTTTATTTTTTCCATATAAAAATTTATGATTAATTATTATGGATGAAGAACATGATAATAGCTATAATTCAGATAAATCACCAAGATATAAAACAAAAGAAATTTTACAAAAAAAATTAGAATTAAATCCTAGTTTAAATATACTGTTAGCTTCTTGAACACCCTCTATTAATTCAATGTACAAGGCTGTAAAATGAGAATGGAATTTAATTAATCTATTAGAAAAATATAGAAAATAAAAAAACATAAAAAAAAGCCCCTGATAAGGGGTTGGGGTTTATTTCATTTTCATTGTTTCTAAAGAACCTATATTTTCTTCAATTTTACAAGTTTCTTTATCAAAATCTTTTATCTCACTTTTATGTATTTTAACATCTGTTTGAAGTTCTTTAATTTCCCTAGCTAACTCTTCTATTTTTGAAGAAGTTTCTAATTTAATTTTTTCAATAGATTCTTTTCTATTTTTTAGTTTTATTATTGTAGCTTCTAATATTGTATTTATATCATCATCTCAAGTTGCAGAATCATCTCAAAATAATGGTGTATTTTCTTCTTCTATTTTTTCTTTTTCTATTTTTTCTTCTTTAGTTTCTGATAAAGTGTCAGTATTTTTTTCTAAATCAATTCCAAAATCTACAATAGAAGTTTCTTCATCTTCTTTAGAAATAACTTTTTCAGTTTTAATTTCTTCAACTTTTTCTTCACCTAAATCAAAAGAAAAATTTGATTCAATATCTTCTTTAGTCTCTGATAAGGGGTTGGGGTTTTCTTTTTCTTCTCAGAAAATATCACTTACTTGAATTTCAGTATCATCTCATCCTAAATCAAAATTTAAATCTATAGTGTTTTCTCCTATTGTTTCTTTTTTTTCATCTTCAACTATTTTTGTTTCACCAAATTCAATAATATTTTCATTATTAGATTTTTCTTGAACTATTTCAATATTATTAGTTTCAGAAATATCATCATCAGTAATAATTAATAATTCTTCCTCTGTAATTGTTGTTGCAGTTGTCATATTTTTTTATTTATTATATAATATATGTAATAATTCTAGCATATTATTTTTTTAAATGCAAAAAATTTGCAAAAAAAAAAAAATAAATATAATTTAGTAGTTAAATTATATTATATTATATTATATAATATAATATAATATAATATAACATATTAATATTTAAAATATAAAAAATGGATTTTTCAAAAGCAGGTGAAATGATGAAATTGCAACA
>JAUZRO010000199.1 GCA_030950465.1 Candidatus Altimarinota bacterium
TCATCATTTATATAAAAAATAATTTTGTGAAGGATTTTCTAATTCTTCTTTATTATTTAAAAATATTTCTTCTTTTATTAATTTTGTTAATTTTTTTCTTTTTTCATTATTTTCAAGAACATATTCATATTCTACTCATGAATTTCTTATGAAATGAAAAGCATTTATAGGCTTATCTATTCTTCATAAAGCATTTATATTAGGTCAAACAGTCCATCAAATAAAAGTTTCTATATTATTTATTTTAGAATTTTCTGGATCTATTTGTATAAAAGGTCAATCAAGTCAATCATTTAACATTTTTTTCATAGACTTTCTTAAAAATTTTCATTGATACAAAAAATCATTTTTAAAATGTTTTACTATTCATCTATTTAATCAGGTTAATGGCATCATATCACATATAGTAGTTGTTAATAACATATCAACTTCTATTTTGGAAAATAATCAAGCTATATCATTTTTTCATCTAGTCTTCAGATATCAAAGACAAAACATATAAACTAGTTGTCAAGTACACATATTTGATTCATCTGTCAATATTTTCTCTTTATTTTCTATTAAATGAGGATTTAATTGAAAATGTGTTTGAGATATATTATTTTTAATTAAATCTTCATCTTCTCAATGATGATCAATTATAAAAAAATTATATCATAATTCTTTTAAATTATTATAAACTCAAATTTGATTAACTCAATTATCTAAAGCAACCACATTATTAAATCAATCACTTCATAGAGAATAATTAAGTAAATCATTTAGATTATCTTCTCTTATTCAATATCAATCTTTTTCCCTTTCTGGTAGTCTAACCTTATAAGGTATATTTAACATATCTAAAAAATCAGCAAACATAACAGTACTTCATATTCAATCAGCATCATAATCTCATGTTATAATTATTCATTCTTTATTTTTTATTATTCTATCAATATTTAAAAAAAATTTTTCTAAATTATCAAACTTTTTTAGTTTTTCAAACATTCATAAAAAAACTGATTCTTTATCTTTATAAATATCTCATCAAAATTTATCTAAATTATTTTTTTGATATTTATATATAATATTATATAATTTATTTT